>CALFGU010000030.1 GCA_937877685.1 uncultured Prevotella sp. | reverse complement strand
TTGCGCTAAAACCTGATAAATCCCCCTCATAACCTCAAACCTTATAACCTTATAACCTTATAACCTCTTCAAAAATGGGTCTTTTCAAAAGAAAACCAATTGCTGCCATTTTGGCAGAATCAAATGCCGAAGGGCAAACTTCGTTAAAGCGTGTGTTGGGTCCCATAGGGCTTGTGCTCTTCGGGATAGGCGTTATTGTGGGCGCTGGTCTCTTTTCCATTACGGGATTAGTGGCGGCGGAATATACAGGTCCCGCCATCACGCTCTCCTTCGTTATTGCCGCCATCGGTTGTTGCTTTGCCGGACTCTGTTATGCCGAGTTTGCCTCGATGATTCCCATTTCGGGTAGCGCATATACCTATACCTACGCCACAATGGGCGAATTTACGGCATGGACTATCGGGTGGGCGTTGGTGTTAGAATTTTCTGTCGCCAGCATTCTCGTTGCCATTTCGTGGAGTGGCTATTTCGTGCAATTCCTTGCGGGAATCGGCATTGTCATACCTCCAGAACTGTGTGCAGGACCTTGGAATGGTGGCATCATGAATATTCCGGCGGCGCTGATTATTGTCTTGATGAGCCTCTTCTTAATGAAGGGTACAGAAACGAGTGCGCGCGTCAACAATATTATAGTCTTCCTGAAAATTGGGGTAATTGCCGCCTTTATCGTTTTGGGATGGCAGTACATCAATCCTGCTAATCACACCCCTTATGTGCCTGAAAACATTTCGGGAGTCTTTGGCGAATACGGGTGGTCGGGAGTTTTGCGCGGTGCTGCGGTAGTATTTTTGGCATATTTGGGATTTGACATTGTGAGTTGCGCAGCTCAGGAGACGAAGAACCCAAAGCGCGCCATGCCCATCGGAATCTTGGGCTCGCTGGCGGCATGCACGGTGCTCTACATCCTTTTTGCCCACGTCATGACGGGAGTTGCCAACTACACCTCCTTTGCCGGACAAGACGGACTCGCACCCGTTGCCACCGCTATCCGACAAATGGGTGAGGCTGATGCTTCGGGCACCATCATTCCGGCTTATCCGTGGTTGAATCGCGCAGTGATTTTTGCCATACTCTTTGGTTATTGCTCCGTAATCTTAGCCCTTTTGATGGGACAGAGTCGTGTGTTTATGACCATGAGTCAAGATGGTCTGCTACCCAAACTCTTTTCGAAAGTAAATTCAAAGACGCGCACCCCCTTGCGTAGCAATGTCGTGTTTATGGTAGTGATTGCCGTGCTTTCGGCATTTGCACCTCCGCAGATTGCTGGTGAACTCACGAATATCGGAACGCTTTTTGCCTTTACCATAGTTTGTGCGGGCGTATTGGTAGTCCGTCGCACAATGCCTAATGCTGAGCGTGGCTTCCGCACTCCCTTTGTGCCCTTTGTGCCACTTGCTGGAATCGTGGTGTGCGTGGCACTGATGCTTTTCCTTCCTGCCGACACTTGGATGCGACTTGTGATGTGGTTGTTGATAGGTTACGACGTGTATAGTCTCTACGGCATGAAGCATTCCAAGATGGCGGTGGGCGATGGTCGCACTCGCCGTGGGCAATCAGTCTTTAATGTCATCTGCATTGGTTTGGGAGTGCTCTGCATTGTCACAGGATTTTGGCACCAACAGACAGTAGGGATGAATGCCGATAAAACGTTGCTCATCGTTGCTTCTGTTTTTGGATTGATTCACATTGCGTGGTACACTTTACGCTTAACGCGAAAGGCAAATTAAGATTCGCATGAACCTGTTGCAGAAAGCACCTGCAGTAAACAGATAACAATAAGTAGGGGATGTGTCACCGTGGCGCTTCCCCTACTTATTTTGTACACTTCATGTATGAAGTTCGTTCCATATCCTCACCTTGCGAAAATGTAATTACTTTTACGCGCAACGGGACTACTTATACGAGGTAGAAAGAGTAAGATTGTGCGCCCAAAGTTACTAATTGTGACGGGTGTTCTACAAACTTGATTTACAATTCGTTTTATACGTTCTAAAATAAGGGGGTCGCTGGTGCGGAAAAGACGTGAAATCCTTTTGATGTTAGGAGGAATCTGTCACTACTTATTATTACTCCGCCTCCTCTTGTATTTTAAAATAGCAAAAAAAGGGGATTTGTCAGGTCATTGAAATTTTGTAATTTTGCACTGAATTTTAAAATCGGCAACCACTTGTCCCTGTTGAGAATGATAAAGGCATGGGTGATGCTCCTACTCTTTGTAGTGTATCAAGTAGGCGTCACGAGCTTCGTTCACGTACATATTGTGAACGGAGTTACTATTGTGCACTCTCACCTTTTGGGGGACAATGAGCACGAGCATACGGAGAAGCAGGTGGCATCTATTGATTGTTGTTGCCATTACTTCTGTGCCGACGTGCCCGAGGCGGTTGCCGTTGCCGCTCCCAATGTGGTGTTGCTTCAGGTGGATTATGCTGAGGCGTTGGTGGGAGAGGTAACTTCCGATGTCCCTACTTTTTGTTTGCGCGGTCCTCCCGCAGTGTGTTAGTTTTAAGTTGACAAGTTTTTAGGTACGAACAGACAAGTTGGTTCGCGAGATAAACGATGGCTTTTCTTGCAGAAGACTCCCGTGTTCCTACCCCTTTTTATCCCACTAACACATAAATAATGAAACAAATATACCTTTTCTTCGCCCTACTCATCTGTGGGGTGAACATTGCTTTTGCGCACAATCATCATCACATTAATTCTGAAACAAACATCATTCTCGGCCATGTGGTTACGGCGGATACCGAGGAAAGTCTGCCCGGCGCCGTTGCCTTTTTGGATGCCTTGAAGCGCAGTGCCGTTGTCGATGCCGATGGTCACTTTGTGTTTAAAAAAGTACCCGCAGGCACGTATAAAGTTCGCGTGCAACTACTCGGTTATGCCACTCAAACGCAAGAGGTAACCGTAAGCGATGCGTATGCAGTTGACATTCATTTCAAAATGCAAGTAGAAGAAAGCAGCATGGACGAAGTGGTGGTTTCGGCAAGTCGCAATGCCGTGCGTCGCAGTATGGCACCCGTGGTTGTGACGGTTATGAACCAGCAGACGTTTGAAACGGTCAATGCCGTTGACCTTTCAAAGTCGCTCAACTTCCAATCAGGACTTCGCGTTGAGAATAACTGTCAGAATTGTGGCTTCCCCCAGGTGCGCATCAACGGACTTGACGGTCCCTATTCGCAAGTGTTGATTAACAGTCGCCCTATCGTGAGCGCCTTGTCGGGAGTCTATGGTTTGGAACAGATACCTACCAACATGATTGACCGAGTTGAGGTGGTGCGTGGCGGAGGTTCTGCGCTTTTTGGCGCAAATGCCGTGGGCGGAACGATAAACATTATCACGAAAGACCCCGTAAACAACAGTTTTCAGGTATCCTCTACGATGTCAAACATGAACGGCAAGGTGTGGGAGCAACACATGGGTGCCAATGCTTCGCTCGTGGATAAGGACAATACGTATGGCATTGCGCTTTACCAATCTTACCGCAACCGCAACCCTTATGATGCCGACGGTGATGGCTTCTCCGAACTCGGTAAGTTGAACATGAACACCTTTGGCTTGCGCAGTTATTACCGTCCCTCACTCACGAGCAAGTTGAGCGTGGAATACCACACCACCAATGAGTTTCGCCGTGGCGGTAATGCCTTTGACCTTGAACCCTTTGAGAGTGACATTACCGAGCAAACGAAACACGTTATCAATAGTGGGGGAGTGAACTTCGACCAATACGTAAACGGCTACCAGCATAAGTTCTCAGTATTCGCATCTGCGCAACACATCGACCGCAATTCCTATTACGGAGCACAGAAATCAAAAGACGCCTACGGCAAAACCGATGACCTTACATGGGTAGCCGGAGGAATGTACACAGGTCGCTTGGATAAATTCCTCTTTGCGCCTTCAACACTCACGGCTGGCATTGAGTATCAACAGAACACCTTGGAGGACCAAATGTTGGGCTATGGTCGTGAACTCAATCAAGAGGTGCGCATCGGAAGTGCCTTCCTTCAGAACGAATGGCAGATGAACAAGTTTACACTCCTCGCTGGATTCCGCATAGACGACCATAACTTGATTGAAAATCCCATCTTCTCGCCCCGCATCAACTTGCTCTACCGCCCCATTGAGGCTGTGCAAGCACGCTTAACCTGGAGCACGGGATTCCGTGCGCCTCAGGCGTATGATGAAGACTTACACGTGACGGCAGTAGGCGGAGAAGGCGTCTTGATTCGCCTTGCTGACGGCCTCGAACCTGAAAAATCGAATAGTTTTAGCGGTTCGCTCGACTGGCAAACTACCTTCGGTCACTGGCAGGCAAACTTCCTGGCGGAAGGGTTTTACACTGACCTCAGCGACGTATTTGTGCTCGAAACTGTTGGGCATGACAATCTGGGCAATATGATTCAGGAGCGCCGCAATGGTAGTGGTGCGCGTGTGTATGGGTTAAACCTTGATGCGAAGGTGGCACACGGTAAGGACATTGCGCTTCAGGTGGGCTTCACGGCGCAACGTAGTGAGTACAAACAGGCAGAAGCGTGGAGCGAAGACCCCAATGTAGCGCCCACACGCAAGATGCCCCGCACGCCTAATTACTACGGTTATTTCACCCTCTCCAGTCAGCCCTTCAAGAATTTCGACGTGGCGCTCTCGGGTGTATATACCGGCCGCATGTTTGTGCCCCACTTTGCTCCCGACCCCTCGGAAATTCCTGCGGACTTCCCTTACACCTACATCACTCAGGATGAGTTGAAGCACACTCCCGACTTCATGGATTTCAACCTCAAACTGAACTACACGTTCATCTTCAATGAGCACTTGAAAGTGCAACTCAATGGCGGCGTTCAGAACATCTTCAATGCCTTCCAGAAGGACTTTGACAAGGGCACCTTCCGCGACTCCGGCTATTTCTACGGACCTACACAACCCCGCACTTATTTCGTGGGCATCAAGATTATGAACTAAGCATTTGCGACTTCGCAAAAACTATATCCCTTTTACGAAAAACAAAGTCTGACTTAATTCAAATTATGTCTCAAACAATTTGAATTAAGTCAGACTTTGTTTTGAGTTGGTCTCCTTTCCTCCTCCGCCCTTCCCACCAATTCACATTTTTATCGTAAATTTGCAGAATATTATGGAATTAAGTAACAAGAAAATATTGGTCACGGGCGCCTCGGGCTTTATTGGCAGTTTCATTGTGGAACGTGCCTTGGAGTTGGGCGCAGAAGTGTGGGCGGCGGTGCGACCTTCAACGAGCAAGAAGTATTTGCAGGATGCGCGCATTCGTTTTATTGAACTGAATCTTGGAAATGCGGAGGCCTTGGAGCGACAACTGAGCGACTTCCATACGACTGAAGGCGCTTGGGACTATGTCATTCATGCGGCAGGTGCAACGAAGTGCGCCAATCCCAATGACTTTTACCGCGTAAATACAGAGGGAACTGCCAATCTCGCTCGCTTGCTCTTGCAGACCTCAACCCTTCGCGGGCGTTTCGTATTTATGAGTTCGTTGAGCGTATGGGGTGCCGTGCATGAGGTAGATTATGCCGACATTTCGGAACAGGATATTCCCCAACCCAATACGGCGTACGGCAAGAGCAAACTCGAGGCAGAATTGGTCTTGGCGCAGTTGCCCGAACTGGATTATGTGATTCTCCGTCCTACTGGCGTTTACGGCCCCAGGGAGAAGGATTACTTCTTAATGGCGAAGAGTATCGCGGGACATATTGATTTTGCCGTTGGTTACCGACGTCAGGATATCACCTTTATTTATGTGCGCGATCTAGTGGAAGCGACCCTCGCGGCACTCACTCATGGTACGCGCGGTAGGGGATATTTCCTCACCGATGGGCAAGTTTACAACAGTCGTGACTTTTCAGACCTGCTCCAAAAGGAACTCGGCGTGCGCGGTGTGCTCCACATCACCGCCCCCATCTGGTTCTTGCGTTGCGTCTGCACAGTTGGCGGTTGGTGGGGCAAACTCACGGGAAAGGTGACGGCGCTCAATATGGATAAATTCAACATCATGCGCCAGCGCAACTGGCGTTGCGACATCCGTCCGGCACAAGAGGACCTCGGTTTCTCACCCAAGGTGCAACTTCCCCAAGGTGTGAAGGAATCTGTGGCTTGGTATAAAAAGGAAGGGTGGATTTAAGAATAAAGAAAGTAATCCGCATGGCGCTCTCTCCCTACTTCCAGAAAACATGTATGCCTTAGGCTATTGGGCATGCTACATCGCCCTCTGTTGGTCGCTCCTTTACTTCCTTTACCGACAGAAAATCTTCTTGAAAGTTTGATTTCAAAGAACTATTTCAGATGCTTCAACCATTAAAATACATCTATAAGAACCTCCTTCCCATTGAGCGCGTGACGTTGCTCTATGGATTGTTTACAACCCTGCTTTTGTTCGTGTGGTGGGGCGAATTAAACCACCCCTTTCAGCAGTTGCAGGAGCGCGGGGCGATCTTGCTCGTGATGGTACTGCTCTTCGTGGCCCATCTGCGTAAACCCGTGGCGTCGGTGCGCTTCTTGCGCAACCTTTTTCCCCTGGCGCTGATTTCTTATTGGTACCCCGACATCTACGAGTTTTGCTCGTTGCGACCCAACTTAGACCCCGTCTTTGCAGGTGCCGACCAAGCGCTCTTTGGGTGCCAACCATCGTTGGAATTTAGCCGAAACTTTGCGTCGGGATTCTGGAGTGAACTCTTCCACATGGGATATTTTGCCTATTATCCCATGATTTTCCTCACCGTACTCTTGACCCTGCTCATGGATAAGTCGCGCTTTGAGGAATATGCCTTTATTGTGCTCACGGCTTTCTTACTTTACTATTTGATTTATCTCTTTGTGCCCGTGGCAGGTCCGCAATATTACTTCCAAGCTATCGGTCAGGAAGCGGCAGAAGCAGGAAACTTCCCCGAGCTCGGCACTTATTTCCGCACACATCTTGAAATGCGCCCCTCGCCTGGGCCTGATGGATTCTTCCGTTCCTGTGTGGAGGCCGCACAAGCCAGTGGCGAGCGCCCACAAGCGGCTTTCCCCTCATCGCATGTCGGTGTGAGCACCGTGTTAATGATACTCTTGTTCCGCCTCCGCAAGTGGTTGTGCGCGGCGGTGTTCCCCTTCTACTTCTTCCTCTGTTGCGCCACGGTATATATCGAAGCGCACTACTTGGTTGACGTGATAGGCGGCCTCGTTTCGGCAGTGATTTTCTACTGGATGGCGAAGAAACTTTTTGATAAGGCAGGGTAGGTTCAGTATGTTGTAATAGCGTTGCAACATTCAGAACCCTCACCTCCTCAAAACCTTATAACCTCAAACCTCATCACCTCTCCTTAAAACCTCAAAACCTTTTTATATGAAAAAAACAATTCTTTCGCTCCTCTTCGCAGGAGCTCCCGTATTGCTTACGGCACAAACTGCTGCGGGTGGCATTTCTCCTGAAATGTTGGCGCAGATTCAGAGCAAGCAAGTGGCAACTGCTGAATTTGACAAGGCGCTTCGCAATGCGCTTTCGCAAAACAGCATTAACGAACTCGCTACGCCCCTTTACAACCCCGCGATTGGCGACACCTATTTCTCACACAAGGTGGAATCAAAGGGTATCACAGACCAGCAATCATCAGGTCGTTGCTGGCTCTTCACAGGTTTGAACGTCATGCGTGCTAAGGCGATTGCGAAGTTCAACCTTGGCAGTTTCCAGTTCTCACAGAGTTATCCCTTCTTCTGGGACCAGTTGGAAAAGTCAAATCTTTTCCTTCAGGCAGTGATTGACAACGCGAAGAAACCCATGGACGACAAACTTGTGGAGTGGCTCTTCCAACATCCTCTCTCAGATGGCGGTCAGTTTACCGGCGTTCAAGACATTATCAGCAAGTATGGCGTAGTTCCCGCTGACGTAATGCCCGAAAGTTTTACGGCAAACAACACGTCGCGTATGGCAAGCATCATTTCCTTAAAGCTTCGCGAATACGGCCTTGCGCTTCGTGCGGAGGTTGAAAAGGGAGCGAAGAAGGCAGATTTGGAAAAGATGAAGACCGAACAGTTGGCTACGATTTATCACATCCTTTCTGTTTGCCTTGGAGAACCCGTTAAGGAATTTACTTGGACACGTAAGGACGCTTCGGGCAAACCCGTTGAGACGAAGAAGTACACTCCGCTCTCGTTCTACCAAGAGTTTGTGGGCGTTGACTTGAAGAATTCTTACGTCATGATTATGAATGACCCCACACGCGAATACTATAAGACCTATACTATTGACATGGACCGCCACCAGTATGACGGTGACAACTGGACCTTTGTCAATGTCCCCATGAAGGACCTTAAGGACATGGCTATCGCTTCTATTAAGGACAGCACCATGATGTATTATTCTTGTGACGTAGGTAAGTTCTTGAATCAGAAGACGGGTATCCTCAGTTTGAGCAACTTTGACTACGAATCACTTTTCGGCACCGACTTCCCCATGACTAAGGCCGACCGTATCCGCACCTTTGCTTCGGCTTCAAGTCACGCGATGACCTTGATGGCAGTTGACCTTGACGAAAACGGCAATCCAAAGAAGTGGATGGTAGAAAACTCTTGGGGTGCTTCAAGTGGTCACCACGGTCACCTCATTATGACTGACGAATGGTTTGATGAATACACCTTCCGTCTCGTAGTAGATAAGAAGTATGTACCTGCCAAGATTCTTGACCTCCTCAAGATGAAACCCATTCTCCTTCCCGCTTGGGACCCCCTCTTCAAGGGTGAAGAATAAGCAGTTGTTAACACCTTATAAGACATAAACGGCAAACGAAATCCGTTTCCCGCATCACAGAATGAGGCGCCACACATCACGTGAGGCGCCTCGTTTTTTTGATGAATATTATGGGTTTTGTGGAGTGACTACTCCTGGATTTTGTTTAACTCTAATCTCATGTCTTGCAACTGAAGAATCATTTTTGAGTCCGTCAGACTCAAGATTTTCATCGTGTCGCTAAAGTTCATCTCCGTATCTTCAACGACACTTCTACCAGAAAGGATGAGTGTGTCTCCTCGCTGGAACCATGAATCAAAGTAAAGTGTAAGCAGGTTTATCGATCGGGCTCGACCATCCTGCAAAAGTTCCACCCCATGGTAATCAGCCGTAGAGATGTCGCTCGTGATGAACCATCTCCCAATGGGAGTTATCGCCCGACGAGAAGCAGTCGGGGTGCTCCTACATCCCTGCAGTAGAGACGCTAGAACAAAAAGTAAAACTACCTTTTTCATAAAAGATAAATGAGCGATGCGAATGTACGTTTTTTACACATTGTCAAAATAATTTCATGAAAAAAGTTTAGTGTTTTTACAAAAGTTAACTATCTGTGACCTCTGAAGTCTTAGAATTGTAATGGCTACATTTCAGATTGAAGAAATAACATTTTTTTTACGCAGAAAAACAAGGCTGTTTTACTCCTCTACCGCTCCACCTATTATACGAAATACAATAAGAAACTTAGTGCGAAATAAGTAAAATATCGGTCGCACAAAGTTCCTTATTGTATTTGTTATTTAAGGTGTATGTGTTGCGAGGAGTGAAAACCTTTTTAGAAGGTTAATATTCTAAGGATAAATGAGTATTTTCCGTTGAGCGTAAAGCAGAAAACGTAGTCGTAACCAAGTCTAATATTTTCCAAATTAGGTTTTTATTCACTTTCCTTGTTTTCGTGTACAACTCTTGTGAAATCCCATTTACTTGCTATCTTTGCATTTTAACAAACAATTAAAAATAAAACTATCTACATGAATACAAGTGATACACCTAACGGCAAAGAAGATAAAAAGAAACCTAAATACAAACTGTTGGGCGAATCTGGGTTGGTAGAAGATGAAGAAGGCAACATCTTCAGTGCCTCAGATATAGAATTGGATTACGAGGAGAAACCCAAAAGAAAGACTGACGACAAGACCGATCCCGAGTATTGGTATTACGAATACGATCCCCGGCATTGTGGTCCCAGTCGTGAAGTTTTTATGGAGAAAATGGCGAGCGCACATGCTAGAATAAAAGAAAGAAATCAAGATACCCCAACGAGCAACTCACAAAGTTCCCTCCTACAGCGTTTCAATCAAAATAGTGTATCTGCTGTTCTTGAAAACAAAGGTAACCCTGCCTATTGGTATTACTACTATGATGAAAGATTCTGTGGCCCCAGCCGTGAAGCTTATATGGAAAAGATGGCTAAGAAGTATAGAAAAGGGGAACTTTCAGATAGAAGCAGCATTTCAGTTCAGTCATTGGAATTTGAAAAAGCAAAAGAGCGTGCCGACAAGTCACAAAAAGAGGCGGAACGCCTTGGGTTGCATCCGACTTTCAGAAAAGATTTCTCTTATCTCTTGGGAATGAATTTCACAGGAGTATTAGACTGCTACAATAATGTAGTTGTCTCTAATAAGAACTACAGTCTTGTTGGGCGTTATTATTGTGGGTTTGCCATTGCTCAGGATAGAAAAACCCAGAAAATAGGTTTCCTGGATAGCAAAGGGAATGAGGTTGTGCCATGTATATGGTGCTCAGCTACTAATTTCAGTGAATACTTTGCAGGAGTACAAGGCAACAACTGCAAATGTGGATTCATAGACGTAAGAGGCGTTCTTGTGATACCTTGTAACTGGGAAGAGGTATGGGCTTTCCACGAAGGTGTCGCAAAAGTGCAAGACAAAAGACGGCTTGGTATGATAGACCAAAGCGGCAAACTTGTGATTCCATGTAAATGGAAGAAAATGAGCGACTGTAGTGAAGGCCTGATTGGAGTAATGGACGACGACGGAAAATGTGGTTACATAGATAAAACCGGTAATATTGTCATTCCCTGTCAGTGGAGACAAGTTTGGATTTTCAAAGACGGACTTGCTCCTGTGCAGGACTTCAACAAGCGCGTAGGATTCATTGACAAGACTGGAAAACTTGTAATCCCCTGCCGTTGGAAGAAAGTGAACTATTTTGTAAATGGTCTTGCAAAAGTTTCAGACTCAAAGAAATTCCTGTTCCTTGACAAGTGGGTGTATATAGACAAGCAGGGACAGATAGTAAAATAAAATCCGAATTTACTCTTAATAAATTCGGACCATTTGTTTCTAAATTGAAATTTAAGCATAATTAAGGCGCAATGCCTCAATCAGCGCCTTGACATTCTCTGGTGTTGTGCCCCAACTGGTACAGATGCGGATGGCGGTGTGTGTGTCGCTCACGCGTTGCCAAGGAGTGAAGAGGAAAGAGGTGCTGAGGCGCGCCACGATGTCATTAGGCAGAATGGGGAACTGTTGGTTGGTGTGGCTTTCCATAAGGAAGGTCACACCTAATTCTTGTAGTGCCTCCTTAATGCGTAATGCTTCGTTCACGGCATGGCGGGAAATGTCAAGATAGAGGTTATCTGTGAAGAGCGCTTCAAACTGAAGGCCGAGCAAGCGCCCCTTAGCGAGCATTCCGCCATGCTGTTTGATGCTGTAGCGGAAATCGCGCATCAGCATGTCGGATTTGCTTACAACTGCCTCTCCGAAAAGTGCACCCACTTTAGTTCCACCGATGTAAAATACGTCAGCAAGGCGGGCAATGTCGGAAAGGGTGACGTCGCAAGCAGGACTGGCGAGTCCATAGCCTAAGCGAGCACCGTCAATAAAAAGAGGAAGGGCATATTTGTTACACACCTGTTGCAATGCTTCTAACTCCGCACGTGAATAGAGCGTTCCAAACTCCGTTGGGAAAGAGATATACACCATTCCGGGTTGTACGGTGTGTTCAAAACTACTATCAGCGCGGTGTTCCAGCACAAGAAGTTCCACCTGCTCTGCCGTAATCTTACCTTCGTGGGCAGGGAGTGCCAAAACTTTGTGCCCCGTGTGCTCAATAGCGCCAGTTTCGTGTACGGAAATATGCCCTGATTCGGCAGCAATCACACCTTGATGCGGGCGCAAGAGGTGGGCGATGACCGTAGTGTTTGTCTGTGTGCCGCCTACGAGGAAGTGCACTTGCAGACTCTCATTCCCGCATGCCTTGCGGATAAGTTGACGTGCGGATTCGCAGTAATGGTCTTCACCGTAACCTACGGTTTGCTCCATATTTGTGTCAAGAAGGCGCTGCATCACCTTGGGGTGTGCACCTTCATTATAATCGCATTGAAATTGAATCATAAGGGGGAGGGTTAAAGGTTTTTAGGTCGTAAGGTTATTAGGTCCGTGCGGAGCGGATGGCACTCTCACGGGAGAGCGCCTTTCGGAGTAAGAATCAAATGCCTTTACTCATTTAATATATACGCCTTGATGATGCGGAAGTCGTAAACAGGGCGGTCGTTTTCGTCAGTCTCTGCCAATTGAATTTCGTTGATGGTTTGCAAACCCTCGATGACTTCGCCGAAAATGGTGTATTGCCCGTCAAGGTGAGGGCTTCCGCCTTGCTCCCAATAAATATCTTCGTGCTCAAGAGCGAGTTCGATGGGCGGATTCGTATTTTCGCGCACACGCTGACGGATACGCTCCATCATACCTCCGCCATAGGTTTTACCCCATATGATATAAAATTGCGAACCATCGCTTTTGCGCTCCGGATTCTTCTCATCGCCCTCACGAGCAGCCGCTACGACGCCACGGCGATGGAAATATTTCGGATAGATAATCTCTGCGGGGAGGGTATATCCCACAGAACCTTCGCCCAACTTCTCTCCGGGTTTTGCCGTTCGTGAAGTGGGGTCGCCCGTTTGAATCATAAATTCCCAGATAGTACGATGGAAAAGCAGACTATCGTAGAAATGTTCGTTGACGAGTTTGATGAAGTTGTCGCGGTGAATGGGAGTGTCGTTATAAAGTGCGATGGTGAAGTTTCCGCTAGTTGTTTCAAAGCGAACGAGTGTTCGCGTTTCGGCGGAGTCAGACACCTGAGGCGCAACAACAAAACTACCTGCCCAACTCTGAGAAGGAAGGCAGGTAATAAGACAAATGAGTGAAAAAAGGAAATGCTTGTTCATACACACAAGTATTAGTTTTCAGCGGGTAATTCTGCCTTTTGCTTGGCAGAGTTACTTACGCTGAGCATCATGCCGAAGTAGAAACAGAAAATAATCATTGCCGTACCTCCACGACTAATAAGCGGGAGCGGTTGACCCGTAACGGGGAAAAGTCCTACGGCAACCATCATGTTGATTATGGCTTGCGATGTGAGCATAAAGGCAAGCCCTATGATGAGAAAGGCGGGGAAGAGCGTTTCACACCGACTCGCTATTTTCCAGGCTCGGAATATGAGCACGATGTAGAAGAAGACCACCAACGTAGCGCCCCATAGTCCGAGTTCTTCGATAATGATGGCAAAGATGAAGTCGGAATACGCCTGACTAAGATAGTCGCGCTGCACGGAGTTTCCCGGCATCAGTCCGACAATGTTACAGGTTGCAATAGCAATGTTTGCCGTGCCGACCTGTGCATTTTTCTTAAGGTCATATTTTGTAGGGTCATCGTTGTCTTCGCCCCACTTGTCGATTCGTGAAGTCCATGTGTCGGCGCGGTGGAGTACGGAAATTTCATCTATATATTCCTTAGGAAGGATTTTAAGAGTTGCAAATCCAAGTCCTCCGCAAATCAAGAAGAACCCGATTACTTGCGCAAATCGTTTGTAGGGAACGCGTCCGACGAACATCATTAACATGATGACGCCAAAGAGCAAGACGGCCGTTGAGAAGTTTTCTGAGAAAATCAATCCGCAAATGAATACCGTCGGAATCATGATGTATTTAAACGCCTTGTCAGCAATGCCCTCTGCAGTCTGAAGTGAGGACAGGATTAAGGCAGTGTAAATAATCATAGCGCATTTTGCGATTTCGGAAGGTTGGAATGAGATGGGACCTAAGTTTAACCAGCGTGACCCATCGTTGGTTGCTTCCGAGAAGAAGAGGGTGGCAATCAACAGAATCCCTGACAACGGGAGTAATGCCAAGGGGAGAATCTTGAAGAAGCGACAGGGGATGCGCGACACGATAAGTACGACAATCGTACCTGCACCTAAGAACGATGCTTGCTTAATCAGCGGTGCGAAAAAGTTACCCGACTTATAGGTTAAGGTACTTCCTGCTGAAAACACCTCCACAATCGAGATGATACAGAGGAAGAAATACACCACCCATATAGTGGGGTCTCCTTTAAATATTTTTGAGGATAAGGCCATGACGGGGATTTTGAACGGTTAAAGGTTAACGATGAACGGTTAAAGGTTAACGGTGAAGGGGGAGAGGAAAAGGGAGAATTGTTTAAGATTTACGGCGCACAATTAGAGACTTACGACGTACAATTTAAGACTTACGGCGCGCTATTTAAGGTTTTCGGGGAGATGGATAACGATTCGTAGTGAAAAGTCGGTTCACTCGGTCGTCTTTTTGTCTCCTTGTCATCAGAAATGCTCGCCTAAAGACTTACAATTCCTTGAAGCATTCCACAAACTGCTCGCCACGGTCCTCCATGTTTTTAAAGAGGTCAAAACTTGCACAGCAAGGACTGAGCAAAACGGTGTCGCCCGCTTGTGCAACACTATGACAAGCGCTTACGCAGTCTTTCATGGAGTGGGTGTCAAGGATGGTGATGCCAAACCCTCCGAAGAAATCGTGAAGTTTTGAGTTGTCGGCGCCCAAGAAAACCAAGGCGCGGCATTTCTGCTTAACGATTTCTGACAACTGACTGTAGTCGTTGCCCTTGTCTTTGCCGCCGATGATAAGCACTACGGGAGTCTGCATGCTGTCTAACGCGCAATAACATGCGTCAACATTTGTGGCCTTTGAGTCATTGATATATGTCACCCCGTTATGAACGCCCACCTTTTGAAGGCGATGTTCTACGCCAGGGAATGTAGAGAGCGCCTCTCTGAGGGATGCGTCGGAAACTCCTGCACTCAAGCACGCCTGTGCAGCTGCAAGCATGTTGCGCATGTTATGCTTGCCCTGAAGCGAGAGTTCAGAAGCGGGCATGCTGAAACAACGAGGTGCGGTAATAACGAAATTGCCATCCTTTAGGTAACCTGAAAGTTCCACACCTTCGGATACGTTTGCTGTAGCGTCTTCGTGGAATGCGCAACAACGTACTTTGGGCTGACGCTTTTGAAGTTCAGTGGCAATATACTCATCGCCCGTCCAATAAATAAAGCAATCATCCGCTCCTTGGTTTTGCAGAATGCGCATTTTAGAATCAACATAATTCTGCATGCAAAAGTCGTAGCGGTCTAAGTGGTCGGGAGTGATGTTGAGGAGTACGGCAATGTTGGCGCGGAAAGAATACATGTTGTCCAACTGGAAGGAAGAGAGTTCGATGACGTACCAATCCTTGTCTTCCTGTGCAACTTGAAGTGCCAGGCTATGCCCGATGTTTCCCGCAAGTCCTACGTTCATTCCCGCATGCTTCATGATGTGGTAAATGAGTGATGTAGTCGTGGTTTTTCCGTTAGAACCCGTGATGCAAAGCATCTTGGCCGACGTATAGCGAGATGCAAATTCAATTTCTGAAATGATAGGTATGCCCGCAGCAATGATTTTTTGAACCATCGGTGCTGTATCGGGAATCCCTGGACTCTTAATCACCTCTGTTGCATCAAGGATGCGCTCCTTAGTGTGCATGCCTTCTTCCCAAGCAAGATGGTGGGCGTCGAGCATGGCTTTGTAGTTGTCCTTAATGCTTCCCATGTCGGAAACAAAGACGTCATATCCCTTTTGTTGCGCAAGGATGGCTGCGCCAACGCCACTTTCTGCGGCGCCAAGTATAGCAATTTTCATTTGTGACTGAAAGTGAATGCGCGTTATATGATGTTTTTCTCTTTGACATAAGAACATAAGAACAAATGATGAAACTTATGTTCCTTTGTTCTTATGTCTAAACTATCGAATCTTCAAAGTGATGATGGTAAGTGCCGCAAGGAGAATCGTGGTAATCCAGAAGCGCACCGTGATTTTCGCTTCGTGCCAAGACCCCTTCGGCCAGTTGGGGAAGACATACTTACATCCCGGAATGAGTTGCTCGGGAAGCGTGCGGAATGCGTCATGAATGGGCGTGCGCTTGAATATGCGCTGTGTAATTCCCTTGCGCTTGCCCCACTTAAAGTACTGAACTTGAAGCATCACACTGAGGTTTTCTGCCAAGAATACACCGCAGAGAATGGGGAGTAACAGTTCCTTGTGGATGATTACGGCAATCACGGCAATAATACCCCCAATGGTGAGCGAACCTGTGTCGCCCATGAATATCTGTGCGGGATAGGCATTATACCAAAGGAAACCGATGAGCGCTCCAACCATAGCGCAGATAAAGATTACCAGTTCTTGCGTTCGCGGTAAGTACATGATGTCAAGGTAACTTGCAAACTCCACGTGGCTCGAGACGTAAGCCAGTATGCCTAACGCAATACATATTATGGCAGAGTTCCCGGCGGCCATGCCGTCCATGCCGTCGTTTAGGTTTGCCCCATTTGACACAGCAGTAATCACAAATACGGTCATCAGAATGAAAAGCGCCCATCCTGCAATCTCTTTGTGTTCGCCACACCACTCCATGAGGTCAGAGTAGTTCAAGTTGTTGTTTTTAACAAAGGGAATCGTTGTTTGGGGCGACTTAACTGCCTCACTCTTATGCACAACCTCTACCTTTTCAGGAGTAGTTTGCTTCGTAACATTCTCGTGCATAACGACACCTGGGTCAAGATAAAGCGTGAGTCCGACGTAGAGACCAAGGGTTATCTGTGCAAGCACCTTGAATTTCCCAGGGAGCCCTTCCTTAGTCTTCTTCATCTTTATCCAGTCGTCAAGGAAACCTACAATACCCAGCCAAACGGTAGTGACCAACATGAGTTGCATATACACATTCCCAAGGCGCCCAAGGAGTAAGCAAGGCACCAATATGGCAACGATAATGATGACGCCTCCCATAGTTGGAACGCCAATCTTTTTAACTCCGAACGGGTCAATAGACGCATCGCGTTGCGTTTCACTATAATGATGGCGCTTCATCCAACGAATGAAATATTGGCCAAACCATGCAGAGATGATGAGTGCCAAAATCAGCGCCAGCAGAGAGCGGAAGGAAATATACGACCACATTCCTGAACCGGGAATACCGAATTGGTCGAGATAACGGAAGAGATAGTAAAGCATTTGTGTGTTGCGAAAATTGAAGATAGAGTTAGGAAAAACTAAGTCTTACTTAATTGAAATTCAGTCTTAAATAGTTTTTACTAAGTCTTACTTAATTTTTGAAAAGTTTGTGAGAATTTGGAGCGTAAGTGAATGCGTTGGGATTTAGAGTGATACGCGGGCGATTTGCCCAGTGTTTAAATTCCAAAAGCCGCACGCACTTCTTCGTGGTCGTCAAAGTGATGTTTCACACCCTTAATGTCTTGATAAGGTTCGTGACCCTTGCCTGCCACAAGGATAACGTCGCCCGGTTGTGCAAGCATTACGGCTGTGCGAATGGCTTCGCGGCGGTCGGTTATGGCGATTGTGCGGGTGCGTTGTTCGGAATCAAGACCCTCAAGCATATCATTGATAATGGCTTCAGGTTCTTCAAAACGGGGGTTGTCACTTGTGATAATCACGCGGTCGGAATGCAATGCTGCTTCCTTTGCCATCAATGGGCGCTTTCCTTTATCGCGATTGCCTCCTGCTCCACAAACGGTGATGACCTGAACCTTGTTTTTCACAATGTCACGAATGGAGGTCAACACATTTTGAAGCGCATCGGGCGTGTGAGCATAGTCAATAATGGCATTCACACCCTTGGGCGAGCGAATGGTTTCAAAACGCCCGTTGACGGGAGTGAGTTCTGACATCACGCGGAGCACTTCCTGAGGTTCGTTGCCTAACATGACGGCTGCGCCATATACGGCCAGGAGATTGCTGACGTTGAAGCGACCAACGAAACGTACGCTCACTTCTTGTCCGTTAATGTCAAGGAGCATTCCCTCAATGCTTTCTTCAAGAATGCGCCCCTTGAAATCGGCTGCCGTACGCGTAGAATAACTACGGAGTTTTGCCTTGCAGTTTTGGAGCATAACGGCACCATTCTTGTCATCGGCATTCGTAATCGCAAATGCTTGCTTGGGAAGGTTATCAAAGAAGGCTTTCTTCGCATCGCGATAAGCATCGAATGTCTTATGGTAATCCAAATGGTCACGAGTAAGATTCGTAAAGAGAGCCCCTGCGAAGGTCAATCCGCCAATGCGTTTTTGCTGAATGGCGTGAGAAGAGCATTCCATAAAGGCATAGGTGCAACCCTGTGCTACCATTTCCGCCAAGAGTTGGTTGAGGGTGATGGCGTCAGGCGTAGTGCATTCCGTAGGGTAGGGAGTGCCGTCAATGTAGTTACACACCGTTGAGCAAAGACCGCACTTATGACCGAATCCGCGGAACATTTCGTAGAGCACCGTAGCAATAGTGGTCTTTCCGTTTGTTCCCGTTACGCCAACGAGTTTAAGTTTTGACGTGGGGTCACCATAAAACATGGTGGCAACCTTACCTACGGCATCTTCTGTGTCGGCAACGCGCACGAAAGTGACTCCTTCAGGAATCACTTCGGGAATGGGGTCGCACACGAGCACAGCCGTTGCGCCCTGACTGATGGCTTTGTCGATGAAAGAGTGACCATCGACCTGTGTACCCTTAACGGCAATGAAAAGATGGTCTTTCTCAATGCGACGACTGTCTATATTTACCCCAGAAATGGGAATGTTTAGTTCACCTTTGTGCTCTTCAACGGTGACTCTGGATAGGATATCCTGAAGCAACATAATGTGTTTTGCTTATAAGTTTATTTGTGTGTAGATGCTAAGGTAATGGTGATGCTGTCTCCGGGTTGGAAGTTAGCACCTGATTCTATGCTCTGTTTAACAACGAAACCAGTGCCCTTAACTTGCACTTGCAATCCTAAATTTTCCAAACGGAAAAGTGCATCGCGCAACCCGTAGCCCGCAACATTGGGAACGATGCCTTCGGGAGTGTCCTGAGTTTCCAAGGTTATCGTTTTGGTGCCCTGTTGAGAGTTGCCCCAAACGGGGTCCGTGATTTCGTCGTCGAAGTTAGTGTTTGTCGTAATCCCCAATTCCTCTAAAGAGTTGCGATTTGCCACCATGTCCCCGTTTCTAACCTCTGGCAAGTGGGAATGTGTAGTGTCTTTCTCCGTTGAAAAATCTGATTGGTTCGCCTTTGCCATAATGCTTTCAGCAATGTTCTTGAAAACGGGTCCACACATACCTCCGCCAGATGCTACACCACTCTTTCGGATACAGACAATACAAGCATATTGTGGCTTTTCGGAAGGGAAGTAACCGGCAAAGGAAATGAGGTATTCTTGTGACTTACCCTTCTTGGTCCAAATCTGAGCGGTGCCCGTTTTTCCGGAAACGTCAAACATCTTTGAACCAGCGGCGCGCCCGAGTCCGGTATGCACCACTTCGTAAAGGCAATGCTGAATCATCTTGATGGCTTCGGGTTTTGCCATTTGCTCACGTAACACCTCGTTGGGGAATTCCTTGACGATTTTTCCGTCTTTAAGAAGTGCCTTTACCAAACGTGGGCGGAAGAGTTTCCCGTTATTAGCAACGCCAGCATAGAAATTGACGGTGGAGATAGGGGGAACCTGCGTTTCATAACCGATACTCATCCAGGGGAGTGCCGTCTTCGACCAATTCTGTTTCGTCGGACGACGAATCTTGGGTTTGTGATAGTTCTCAATAGGGATTTGCAAATCCTCAGCAATACCTATGCGGTAAAGACCATCCACAAAACGCGCAGGGTTATCCTTGTAGGCATTATCAATAATCACGCTCACCCCAATGTTAGAGGAGAACTTGATGATTTCAGGGGCAGTGATAAGACCATATCCGTTTCCGCGACGCCAGTTATGGTCACGCATGAAACTACCATACATCTTGCGAACACCATTACCCACATCCACACTACTCTTCAAGTTCATCTCGCCATCATCCATAGCAACGAGGAACGACATGGGTTTGAAAACAGACCCAGGTTCGTACATGTTTGACGTAGCGAGGGGTTGATTTTCGGATAACGTATTGTTGGCATTGCGCGTCAGACTTGTCATCGCTTTGATGTCGCCTGTTGTGGTTTCAATAACGATAGCAACCCCCTCTTGAGTCTGTCCGTTTGAGGTTTCAATCAGGTGTTTCAATTGCTTGCTCAATTCTCTTTCGCAAATGTCTTGGATGTCCACGTCAATAGTTGTCATGACGTCATAACCGTCAATAGCAGGGACGTCCACAACACGCACAAGGTGCTTCATGAGTTTCTGTTGGTGGTAGCGCCCAGGTTTCCCAGCAAGCAGTGAGTCAAAAGAAAGTTCCAACCCATAACGTGCACAACTATCAAAGCGCCCGATAGTGCGGCGCGCCATACTTCCATAAGGATTTTTGCGTACGTGAATCGTATCTACAAAAAAACCATTGACCCCTGTTGTTTCACAGAGGAAGGGCAAACTCTTCATGTCGCGATATTGCACGTAAGTGACGCGGCGATTTACCCTTCGGTGTCGAGGCTTCATCTTTTGCGCTTCTGCGGGTTTGAGCACGGCTGCCGTGTATAAGGGCCAACTGTGCGAACGTAGTTCCTGACCTTTCAAAAGATGTTCGCGCACCTTTTCCGCATCTACGTCATGGAAGATGTTTGCCATACCTTTACAGATGGTGTCAAGACTCATTTCAAAAAGCGAGTCACGTCTGTGAAGGTCTTTTTCGGCACGGACGGGGTCTTTTTCCCAAGTTCCGAAGTCCATATACATAAGGTATTCAGGAATAGAGGCAGCCAGCGCTTCGCCATTGCTGGCAAGGATGTTGCCACGCACAGGTTTGAGCACGAAGTTGTCTTTCTCGCGTTGCTTAGCCACTTCTTCCCAAAAATCTTTCTTGATGGTCATTGTGTAAGTTGCTTTACCGATAATGGCAATGCCTACGCATACGAATATTAACTTGATAAGGGTGTAGCGACCCTTAATTTTATCTTTCGGAAATTCCATCTCTAGTTAGTTTGAAATTGGGTGTTGTTCCTGCTTGTAAAGTGGAGTCTTGTAGGAGTTTTTCGATTGAACTTGCGCGGGAGTTTTTGCGAAGTTCGCTGGATGTTGTCAGCAACTTGTATTGCATGTCAAGCAGTTCATCGTTAAGTTGCTTGGTTTCAATCTGCTCTTGTTGACAGAAATAGCGATTGCTGACGTAGCAAATGGTTAGGAAGGTCAAGAAGATGATGTAGAAGAAGTTTTTCTTAAACCACTCTCCGGCCAAACCGTCACCTGCGAGGATGGCGGCAAGTGAAACGTCTTCGCTACCGGTAAGTTCGCGGAAGAGTTTCTTCCTGTCCTTCTTTTTGCTCTTGACATCTGCTTCGAGTTGAGCACTTTCTATTTCTTCGTTCACCTCTTGTGGGGGAGGTATTATTTTGTCTTTCATAGGGGAGTTTCTTTTTGAGGGGATAAAGTGCCTATAGGGCGCATGGTGCCTATAAGGAGAGTCGCAACATTACAATTTTTCGGCCACTCTCAACTTTGCGCTTCGGCTTCTTGGGTTGCGCTCTTGCTCTTCATCCGAGGGGATGATCACTTTGTTGCTCAGGGGGCGGATGGGGGCAGTGCGGTTTCCGAAGAAGTCTTGTTCCACCTTGCCTTCGATATTGCCACTGCGCATGAAGTTTTTCACCATGCGGTCTTCAAGGGAGTGATAGGTCATCACGACCAATCTGCCGCCTGGCTTAAGTGAGCGAAGTGCGCCTTCAAGCATCTCTTGGAGCGCGTCCATTTCATGATTTACCTCTATGCGTAGGGCCTGGAACACTTTGGCTAGGTCTTTTTTCTCGCGGTCTCTTCCCATGAGGGGTTTGACTATGTCAAGGAGGTCTTGAATCATCACAATCGCTTGTTGGCTACGTGCCTTTACAATCACATTTGCCAATTTGCGGGCATTCTTTAATTCTCCGAAGAGGAAGAAAATGTTGGCCAGTTGTTCTTCCGAATATTTGTTGACCACGTCTGCTGCCGTCATCCCTCCGCGCCCATTCATGCGCATGTCAAGAGGTGCGTCGAAGCGGAAGGAAAACCCACGCTCTTCGGCATCAAAGTGATGGCTGCTTACGCCTAAGTCTGCCAAAAGTGCGTCAATACCTTCTACGTCGTAGTAGCGCATCCAGTTGGTCAAGTAGCGGAAGTTGCTTCTCACAAAGGTAAAGCGCTCGTCGTCGGCGGGTATGTTTTGCTCGGCATCGGCATCTTGGTCAAAACCGAAGAGGTGACCTTCTTCAGACAAGTGCTTCAGGATTTCCTTACTGTGGCCTCCGCCTCCAAAAGTTACGTCAACATAGGTTCCGTCGGGACGTAAATTCATGGCGTCCAGACATTCTGTGAGCATCACGGGAACGTGATAGCAATCTATTTTTTTCGGTTCTTTCATTTGGAGTGTAAAGTTAGTGTTTTTTTAACTAATTTTTAATGTGTTAAGACCATATTTTTTAAGAAAACTTTTAAGTCGTTATTTTTGTTCTTCTTAAGGTGCGTAGGGTGTCGTTTCAGGGTTGCAAAATGGTGGTTTTTGTCTCCCCAAATAGGGTTGCTTTTCGGGGCGTCCGAAATAGGGGAAATTCTTCCTTACTTAGGAAAAATTCTATTACTTACAATTTAAAATAAGTCAATAATAATTTTTACGATGAGACAATAGTTTTTAACTTTGCAACTATGTAGCGCCAGTCATAGCGTTAACCGTTTGAATGAGAGTGGTTGATTGTTATGAAAGAGCGCTATGTGGTTGTTAATATTAATGTGTAGCACAACGCACAATGCAAGACGATAATAAATTTCTGGAACTCGGCGAGCGCCCAGTGGGGCGGTTGCTCATGCAATACGCCATTCCTGCTATCATTGCGATGACGGCTTCTTCGCTTTATCACATTATCGATGCCATCTTTATTGGACAGGGTGTGGGTGAAGAAGCAATTATGGGACTTGCGCTAACGGGACCCATCATGTCGCTCACGGCGGCCTTTGGGGCAATGGTGGGCGTGGGCGGTTCGACACTGATGTCCGTAAAACTCGGACAAAAGGATTATGAAACGGCGCGCGACATTTTGGGCAACGTAGTGATTATGAATGTGGTCATGGGATTGTTGCTCGGGCTTGTGCTACTGCTCTTTCTCGACCCCATTCTGCGCTTCTTCGGAGCGAGTGATGCCACGATAGGTCCGGCACGCGATTTCATGATCGTCATTTTGGCGGGGAATATCGTTACGCACATGTACTTGGGACTCAACTCGTTGCTCCGCTCTACGAATCGCCCGAAAGAGGCAATGTATGCCACGTTCGGAACCGTGTTTCTCAACTGCCTCCTTGCCCCCTTGTTTATCTTTGTGTTTAAATGGGGTATTGCGGGTGCCGCTACGGCAACGATTCTGGCACAGGTGATTATGCTCGTGTGGGAACTGCGCCTTTTTGTTTCTGAGAGATCCCCAATACGATTAGACTTGAAACGCATTCGCATAAAGAAAAAGATTCTAAAGGAATCCTTGACGATTGGTGCGCCCAACTTCTTGATAAATCTTTGTGCGTGTACGGTGGCCATCTTCGTGACGCGCTCCATGACTAGTTATGGCGGTGACATTGCCGTAGGCGCATTTGGTGTGGTGAACCGCTTGTCGCTCTTTGTGGTAATGGTGGTGATTGGGTTGAACCAGGGCATGCAACCTATCGCAGGGTATAACTTCGGCGCGCGTAAGTTTGATCGCATCATAAGGGTGTTGAAACTCTCTATTATTACCGCCACGGTGATTACAACGGGGGGATTTGTGGTAGGAACGTTCTTTGCTGAGGCTTGTGTTACCCCATTTGCTCAAGATTCCCCCGAACTTATCGCTGCTGCTGCTCATGGACTGAATATTCAAGTGATGTGCTTCCCGCTAATAGGTTTCCAAATCGTCTCTACGGCCTTCTTCCAAAGCATCGGTTATGCAGGCAAAAGCATCTTCCTTTCGCTCACGCGCCAAATGCTCTTCCTGCTCCCCGCAATACTGATTATCCCCATGTTTATGGACAATAAAGTAGATGGCGTTTGGTACGCCATGCCTTTCTCAGACGCCATGGCAACCATTGTTTCCGTCATCATGCTTTGGCACCAAATGAAGGCATTTAAGGCGTTGCAGGCGTGATAAATGATGGGTTGATTTTGATAAATGATTGGTCGAAATGATGCCAGTGCCTATCTGAATGCCAGGTTGTTGTATGAAATCTGTAGTCTGTTGATTGTAGACGTAGAACAATTGTTTGTAGAAATATAACAATAGTTTATAAGTTTACAACAATCGTCAACCTTCTGGCGGATACCCCAAAGGGGTTAAATCTATCAGCCCAGGGCAACGCCCTGGGTTACGTTGCGAGTGTATTCACGCCCCATCGGGGCAAAAGCAAAATAACTCATTATGGCACAATCCTTATGTAAAATATATTTGCATTTGGTTTTCCATGTTAAAACTACAAGTCCACTCATCTTGGAGTCAGATATTGATGATGTACATTGTTATATTGGAAAACTAACTAATATTGCAGGATGTCAAGTTCTTAGAGTCGGTGGAGTGGAAGATCATGTGCATCTTGTGTGTCAGTTAGGTAGAGAGCAAACAATTGCTCGACTTGTAGAAGAAGTTAAACGAAATAGCAGTCGTTGGATTAAAACGCTCTCACCACATTATAGAGGTTTTGCTTGGCAAAGTGGCTACGCTGTTTTCTCTGTAAGTCAATCGAGTTTGGCAAAGGTGTTAGCTTATGTTAATAATCAAAGAGAGCATCACACTAAGCAGACATTTCGAGATGAGTATCTCGCATTCTTGAAATTATATAATGTGGAATATGATGAAAATTATGTTTTGAGTGATTGATCCTTTGGCTTTTGCCCCGATGGGGCGCAATTCGCTTACTCTGCTACCCAGGGCGTTGCCCTGGGCTGATGGATAAAGTCCTTTCAGGACAATTTCCTCTTCCCTCCTTATCGTTTTCCGCCAAGATACCCGAAGACGTTAAATTTATTAGGGATGATGAATAAAACTCCTATCAGGATTATTCCCTCTACCCTGCTTATCGTTTCCTGCCCAAGATACCCCGAAGGGGTTAAATCTATCAACCCAGGGCACGCCCTGGGTGGTTTAGCAGTTGTATTACGCCTCAAAGAGGCAAAAGCAAAATAACTAATTATTACCTTTCCCCTTTCCCCTTTCCCCTTTCCTCGTTCCCTTTCCCCGTTCCCCTTTCCCCGTTAATACTTTCCCCTTTCTTTATGCATAACTTCTTTAACATTGACGGTTCTCCCGTTGAAAATCTATCATTCTCGGAACTTGTTGCTGCTCCTTTGATAATAAATATTGGTCGTCAGTTGGGTAGTGGCGGTCGTGAGGTGGGTAAAGAACTCGCCCGCCGTTTCGGCATGGACTATTACGACAAGGAATTGCTGGATATCGCAGCGCGTGAAAGCGGTTTCTGTACGGAGGTGTTTGAACGCAGTGATGAGCACAAGGGTTTCTTTCAGTCGCTCTTCGAATCGGTAGTGCCTGTCATTGGGCATACTACGGGGTTTTATCAAAACCAACTCTCCGATGAATCCCTCTTTCGCATTCAGGCAGAGGCGATACGTAAGGCCGCAGCAAGGTTAAAAGGTGGTGTCTTCATCGGGCGTTGTGCCGACTATGTCTTGAGGGATTATCCCAATTGCTTGAATGTGTTCATCTCTGCGAATGAAGAAGACCGCGTGAAGCGCATTATGGAGGCTTGTAAGGTGGAAGAGAAAGAGGCGACGAGATTGATGCGCAACGGTGATAGCAACCGTGAGGCGTATTACAATTTCTATGCCTCCTCACGCTGGGGCGAAGCAAAAACTTACGACCTTTGCATTAATTCTTCGGTGCTCGGAATTGAAAAAACTGCCGATTTCATCGAGGAATTTGCCAATAAATTGATACCGAAGACTGAAAGCATGGGTTAAACTCCTTACTTGCAAATAACATTGTTATAAATACACACAAAAAAGCGAGCGAATATCACATTCGCTCGCTTTTTTTATGATTGCTATATTCTCTACTTGTTCACCGTTCACCCTCCCCCGTTCACCTTTCCCCGTTCATCGTTCACCTTTCACCCTTCACCCTTCACCATTCTAAAATTTATATCCAACGGTGAACTGTATGTTGTGGCGGTTAAGGTCAACCTGCGCTGCTTGAAGGCGATTGGCGGTATTCGCTCCTCCTGAAGGAAGGTGGAATGCATAAACGTCCGCCTTTTGAGTTTGGTACATATAGGCCATATCGGCATACCAACTTCCTGAACGATAACCAATACCACCCGTTACGCGTTGCAATTCACCAAGGTTGACGTAGTCAGTGTTGGTGGAGTAATTGTAGTTGCTACTATTGAGGAATTGGTTGAGGTAGGCTTCTTCCTTGAAGGGTGAACTCTGGTAATTGTAGCCCGCACGCAAGTAAAGACCATCAACAACTCTCAATTCCGCACCCGCACGAAGCGTGTGTACACCCTGAAGACAGCGGTCTGCCTCGTGCTTAAGGGCATAGTCCTTAACGTATCCGTGGTCGTAGGTCACACGCATCGAACTCGCATCGTAGTATTCGTATTCCACACCATACGCCAAGTAATCGCTAACTGTGCTACCCATGGAAACATTGAAGCGCCAGGGTGTGCGCATTTCATAATTGTTATATATGGCATCGCTAGCAGAAGAGTAGGTCTGGTTACCGTTTGCATACGGACTTTCCATATAAAGTTCAGAAGAGGTTTCGATGTCGTAATAAGTAGGCATGTGAATGCTGAATCCTGCTCGGAAAGGACTTTCTTCTACAGGGCGGAAAATCACCCCAAGCGCCCCGCTATAACCTTCGCCTTCTGTGTGCTCATCGTTGAGGTAATAATATTCGTGAAGCGAATTATTGCTGGGGTCAATAAGCATTTCTGAATAGTCGGTGTAAGATTTCTGATTCAAGAAATGATATTTTGCCGTGATACCCACGTAAATACGGTCGTTGATGTTTGCCGCAAGGTTGAAATCAACTTCGTGAGCGCCGCCCCATTGTACGCGCTTGTACGTATAACTATCCGCATCTGAAGGTTCGTAACCATCTACATATCCCTGACTGTCAAACGTGGGGAAAATCATTTGTGTGTCATATCCCATGTTCGTAAAGGGAGTAGTTA
Source organism: uncultured Prevotella sp. (assembly GCA_937877685.1). Taxonomy (GTDB): domain Bacteria; phylum Bacteroidota; class Bacteroidia; order Bacteroidales; family Bacteroidaceae; genus Alloprevotella. The sequence continues at coordinate 2,270 of CALFGU010000030.1, read as the reverse complement.
ATTCGCGGTCTTCGCTATAATCTAAGTCTAACCATCCCCCAGCATAGGCAAGGTCCATCATTTGCCACGACTGAGAAAGTCCTCCCGTAAGGAAGTTCTGCACATTGATGTGGTTCTTGAAGTTACGGCTTTTCTGATAGTTCACCCCTACGTTGAGAAACTTCAGTCCGTCAGGTTCTCCTAAGTTTAAGGTAGATACAAACCCAATTTGGTCGAACGACGCCCTTGAACGGTCGATGCCGTTAAACTTCTCAGCATGTGGTTGTGCTGATAAACTGGCTGTAGCTGAAATGTCACTACGTCGGTAAAGACCAATACCTGCGGGGTTAGTGCCCATCACTGAAATATCAGCGCCGAGCGCACTCATGGCACCGCCCATCCCCACAAAGCGAGCCGTACCATTAAGGTCGTTTGCTGAGAATGACTCCATGCGATAAATATCTTGTGCAACAAGAGGTGCGCTGATAAGAAGTAGAGGTAATAATATACGTTTCATAATCTTGAATGGTTAACGGTGAATGGTTAACAGAGATATATGGTTTCAGAGTGTCGCGTAAATTACACGGATTTTTATTTATCAACGTGATTTCACGGGTTAAACTGTTTGCTATGCAGGACAAGAAATCAGTGGAATCTGTTTAATCTGTTGACTTTTAATTATCAACGTGATTACACTGAAACTGTTTGCTATGCAGAGCAAGAAAAATCAGTGGAATCTGTTTAATCAGTTGATTTTTTAAATTATCAACGTGATTACACTGATTAAACTGTTTGTTGTGCATGAAAATCATGAAATCTGTTGACTTTATGGATATAGGTAGTTTATTTTATCTCCTTCTTCCGCCCGTCGAACCACCCATAGAGCGTTGAGGGCGACTTCCGCCACCGCCACTCATTGTTGATCGTTGAGAGGGGCGACTGTTTCTGCTGGGAGATACGCTTGGTGAAGAAGGGGTGCGTGAACCTCGGTTGGGAGACGTTGTTTCACGCTTCTGACCAGGTTGTCTGCTGGGGCGTTCGGCTGAAGTTGTGCCACGCTTTACGCTTGACGGACGATTTGCTGATGGTCGTTGTTCACGATTTGCTGAAGGTCGTGTTCCGCGCTCTGTGCTAGGGCGATAACCTCGGTTAACTGCCGTTGGGCGACGGTCATAATCGCGTCTGGGGTAGTAATGGTGGTGATGTCCACTGTGATGAGGATACCAACCATGATGATAACCAGGATAGTAAGCATGATGATGGTGTCCATGCCATCCCCACCAAGGGTCGTAACATGAAGAATACCAGTGATAAGGACGGTTCCACCACCAATAATCATACCAATCGTAAGAATACCATCTGTAAGGACGGTAATAGGTGTACCAAGGGGCAGTGTAGATGTCAATGTAATCCGTGTAGTAAGGACTACTTACAATCGTGATACCTGGAGAATGGAAACGTATAATGCGTTCTGTGTAGGAATTGGTGTCTTCCGCAGGTTCTTCGTAAGAATATTCAGACGTTACAGAACTGCTCCCACGACGGTTGTAAGCGTCAACATCCATCACACCACTACGTCCTTCTGCCCAATCGTCATACTCCCCGTTTTCATACGTAGGAACCACTGATTTTGTTGGAGTCTTCTTTTTGGAAGGCACAAAGTAAAGGTCGTCTTGAGCAATCGCATGTAGCACGCTGCCCATGACAAAAACTAATAATAGAAATATTCTATTGTTCATGATTTCACAAATTATATGGGTTGTTAAACGATATATGCAGAAAGTTCGTTGACCGTTGTCCGTTGTCTGTTGACCGTTGTCCAAATTTTCTTATAAGGCAAAAATACACATATTTTTTCAGTTTCCAAGACGTTTAACCTTATTTATATATTTTTAGCAATTAAAAGTCTGGGTGTTAAAGTTTCTTTTGTAAAAGGATATCGTAGCAAAAAACCACGATTTCATCGGTATTTTATAGGGTAAATAAGTAATCCTATTGTCCGTCATTTCTTGATTTAAAGGTGCGTGTTTTTATCAATAGTTTATTTTGGGGAGATAAGAACAGAAGGACGTAATTTTTTTACAGACACGGAAATATAGGACCTAACCAAATAAATCTGCAAGTTTTTTTGCTTATTTTGAAAAATCTGTATGCGCGATTGAATCTTGTCTTTTGGGGAGGGGTTGTGGTTCTATGAAACCCCTTCCCCAAAAGACAACCTTCAATCTCGAGCGGGAAAACAATATGGAAGGCTGCGCATCGAAATATCGTTATCGTACTTTAAAAGTTAA
>CALFGU010000029.1 GCA_937877685.1 uncultured Prevotella sp. | reverse complement strand
GCACACCCTTATCACCAACCTGACCACCCATTTCTGCGTAGAAGGGCGTAGTGTCGAGCACGAGTTCGTAGAACTTCTGCTTCTTCTGTTCTACCTCACGGTAGCGAAGGATGTGGCAGGTGTGTTCCGTAACGTCCCAACCCTTGAAGGTTGTTTCGCCTTCAGCAAGCACCACCCAGTCGCCTGTTTCTACAGAAGCTGCATTGCGTGCGCGCTGCTTCTGTTCTTCCATCTTCGCAGCAAACTTTGCTTCGTCAACAGTAAGACCCTGTTCGCCGCAGATGAGTTGTGTGAGGTCGAGGGGGAAACCGTAGGTGTCGAAAAGCGTAAATGCCTTTTCGCCATCGAGAACGGTGTTACCCGCCTTCTTAGTTTCGGCGATGAGTGATTCGAGAAGGTTGATACCAGTGGCGAGTGTGCGGAGGAAACTTTCTTCTTCTTCCTTCATAACGCGAGAGATGAGCGTTTCCTGAGCAGTGAGTTCGGGATAAGCCTCACCCATTTCAGAAACAAGCGTAGGAATGAGCTTGTACATGAAAGCTTCGCGCTGGCCTAAGAAGGTATAAGCGTAACGAACGGCGCGACGGAGAATACGGCGAATCACATAGCCTGCCTTAGCATTTGAAGGCAACTGACCATCTGCGATAGAGAAAGAAATGGCACGGAGGTGGTCGGCAATAACGCGCATAGCCACGTCAACCTTTTCGTCCTTGCCGTAAGTATAACCCGAATATTCGCCAATCTTCTTAATAATGGGCTGGAATACGTCAGTGTCGTAGTTAGAACGTACTCCCTGCATCACCATGCAAAGGCGTTCGAAGCCCATGCCTGTGTCAATTACTTTTGCGGGAAGTCCTTCGAGTGAACCGTCTGCCTTACGGTTGTATTGCATAAATACGAGGTTCCAGATTTCAATAACCTGGGGGTTGTCCTTATTTACGAGTGACGCACCAGGAACCTTTGCCTTTTCTTCCTCGGGACGGATGTCAATATGAATTTCAGAGCAAGGACCGCAAGGACCTGTATCACCCATTTCCCAGAAGTTGTCCTTCTTGTTGCCGTTAATAATATGGTCGGGGGTGAAATACTTTGACCAGATTTCAGCTGCTTCGTCGTCGCGACTGAGTCCGTCATCCTCAGCACCTTCAAAGACTGTAACGTAAAGGTTCTTAGGATCGATTCCGAGTGTGTTTACAAGATATTCGTATGCCCAAGTAATAGCTTCCTTCTTAAAGTAGTCGCCGAAACTCCAGTTACCAAGCATTTCAAACATGGTGTGGTGGTAGGTGTCGTGACCTACTTCTTCAAGGTCGTTGTGCTTACCGCTCACGCGCAGACATTTCTGCGAGTCGGCTACGCGA
>CALFGU010000028.1 GCA_937877685.1 uncultured Prevotella sp. | reverse complement strand
GATGAGCATTTTGTTGCCGGTCTAAAGTCAGATCTGACCCGTAGGAGCAGTGAGAGCAAGTATTATGCAAAGGTTCTCAAGATCCTCTCCAAGGCAAAGGTGCAGAAAGACTTCTATGCAGAGAATACCGCAAGATATCTGGCTGGCATTTTAAGTCTGGAAGACCTGCACAGAACCAGAAGTATGTCGAAGACATATATAATAGAGTAACGATATAATATTATCCTTGCTATATGCGTCATTATCTGATATTTCTTTTTATATGTCTGAGTGCGACCTTGCTCCGGGCGCAGGGACCTGATGTAATTACTCCAGTACCGGTCGACTATAAGATTGGTCAGGAGTGTTACCTTTTTCAAGATCAGCCGTCAGTAAAGGTCAAGACTGTCAGTGAGAAGAAAGTGCCGGCAGAAGGTTACCGTCTTGAGGTTACTCCTAAAGGAGTTATTATTACGGTATCGTCTGCTGCAGGTGAGTTCTATGCCCGTCAGACGCTTGACCAGATGACCGGCTTCGGTTCTTGTAAGGAACTGACATGCTGTGAGATATGTGATTATCCGCGCTTTCCTTATCGTGGACTTCATGTTGACGTTTCGCGTCATTTCAGGAGTGTGGATTTCCTGAAGAAGCAGATGGATGCTATGGCCATGTTCAAGATGAACAGGATGCACCTGCATCTGACGGATGCAGCAGGCTGGCGTCTGCAGATTGATGCCTATCCGGAACTCTGCGCATATGCTGCATGGCGTCCTCAGACTACGTGGAAGGAATGGTGGGCTGGAGACCGTCATTATGCGCATGAGAGTGATCCTGGTGCATATGGAGGATATTATACCAAGGAAGATATCAGGGAACTGGTTGCATATGCTCACGAGAGATTCATAGAGGTCATACCTGAAATAGAGATGCCAAGTCACAGCGAAGAGGTGCTTGCCGCCTATCCCGAATTTTCATGTTCGCATGACGCTAAGGGTGCTGCCGATTTCTGCCCCGGAAATGCGGGCACCTACGACTTTTTAGAGCACATCCTTTTGGAAGTCATGGACGTTTTCCCCTCACCTTACATCCACGTAGGCGGAGATGAGGCGGGTAAAGCGGCATGGAAGGATTGCCCGCTCTGTCAGCGCAAAGCGAAAGAGTTAGGTTTGCAACATGTCAACGCACTTCAGGGCCACCTTATCCGACACATGAACAGATTCTTGGCATCTCATGGTCGCACACTCGTTGGTTGGGACGAGGTGATGGCAGACACGCTTGAACCGGGCACACACATTATGAACTGGCGCTCTACGGAACTGGCGCGTGAGGCAGCTCAGCGCAACCTCAAGGTGATTCTCACGCCCGGAGCATACTGTTACCTTGATTATTATCAAGATGCGCCTCCCTTCCAACCCGAAGCGATTGGTGGATACTTGCCTCTCGAACAGGTCTATCGCTTTGTGTCGATGGAAGAACTGGATGCTGAATCGCGCAAAGCGGTGTGTGGTGTACAGGGAAACCTTTGGGCGGAATACATCCCCACCGTAGAACATGCTGAATACATGCTCTATCCCCGCGCTTTGGCATTGGCAGAAATTGGTTGGAATGCCGACCAACGTGCTCCCTTTGCGGATTTCCGCAAACGTGCTTCCGACGTATGCGACAAGTTGCGGGAAGAAGGCGTCAACACTTTCAACCTCCACACTGAGATTGGGTTGCGCAAGGAATACAAAACGCCCATTACGCACAAGGCTTTAGGCAAAAAGGTCATCTATAACCACCCCTTCTCTCCCTATTACCCTGCGGCAGGTGAGTCAAACCTCACCGACGGTCTTCAAGGCGGATGGACACATACCGACAAGAGATGGCAAGGATTCATTGGGGGCAAGCGCTTTGACATTACGATTGACTTCGAAACGCCACAAACCGTGCGCTCCGTCTCTACAGGATTCATGCATGCACCAGGTGCGGAAATTTATGCGCCCAGCGCTTACATCATTTCCACTTCAAACGATGGGGAAAACTTTACGGAAGTCGGAAAATTCACCTTCGACGGCACGGATGAAACAACCTGTCAAACCTACGTTTGGAAGGGAAGACTCAAAGCGCGTTATGTACGTATCCAAGCCCCAGGAAGCGCAAAAGGTGGGTGGGTGTTTGCCGACGAAGTGGTGGTGAAGTAAAAGATTATGACATAGGAGTTGACCAAAGTTGCATTTCATACCGCCTCACCGCCACTTTGTCAAAACTAAGTCTCAAAGAAATCAAAAAAGGTTACTAAGAAAATCAACTCTTAGTAACCTTTTTTCGTGTATGTAAGGAATATTTGTAGGTATATCTATTGCAGTCTTGAAAACACTTCTAACACTCAAACTAAGAAGTCATTTCAAGTGTACAAGTTCCCTTTTGAAAAATCTCACGAGGATTGCGCGGACTACGCGAAGGTATGCAGAATTTCTAAATTCTAATTAATGGAGCACGCGGAGAAGCACACGCTAACACTTGTGCTTTGCCGTCTGGAGTAATCCATACTCGTGCTCAACTGCAACTCTCTTTTTAGACATAAGAACATAAGTACATAAAGAATTTTGCTCTTTTGTTCTTCTGTCTAAAAGACTGTAGTGTGAGGGTTAGACGAGAGCGAAGCATTGTATGTCTCTACGCAATCATTCATTAGGGATGCGTATTTTCTTCCTGCTTTACGCATCTTCCGTTTTTTTCTGCAAGGGCGCACCGTCCCACTCTTCCATCAAGATTTGTTCCAACTTTTGTCCGTCAAGATGCAAACGGAATTTACCGTCCGAAACAACGGAGATGTTTCCCGTCTCTTCAGAAATCACAATCGCCAAGCAGTCACTTTTCTCCGACATACCCTTCGCCGCTCTATGGCGCAAGCCCAAAGCCTTTGGGATGTTGGGGTCATGACTTACGGGAAGAATGCACCCCGCAGCCGTAATGCGACGGTTGGAAACAATCATCGCACCATCGTGAAGCGGACTGTTTTTAAAGAAGATATTTTCAATCAATCGTTGACTTATGTAAGCGTTGATTAAGTCCCCCGAATCGATTTCTTCCTTTAATGAATCCGAGCGTTGAATAATGATAAGCGCCCCTACCTTTTGCTTCGCCATGTTAATGCAAGCCATGACGATGGGGAGAATTTGCTTGCGGTTCACGTCAAGGTTATCCGTCTTTCGACTGCCAAATATTCGGCGGAATACCTCGCTTCTACGGTTGCGGGCACCAATCGTTGAGAAGAAATGGCGTATTTCTTTTTGAAACAACACTATCAAACCGAGCGAACCGATACTCACCATTTGGTCCATGATGCTTCCCAGCAGGCGCATGTTAAACACCTGTGACACCAACAACCAAACGAAGACAAACACAAGGATACCCGAGAACACATTGGCGGCACTCGATTGCTTCATCTCCTTATAGATGTAACTCAATAAGAAGGTGACGAGCAAAATATCAATAAGGTCTTTGATTCCAAAGTCAACCATAAATATGGAAAAGAAAAACTTGTTTATAAATCATATAGAAGCGACGGTTGAGGTTGCTCTTGTTTACAAATCCTTACGCATCTGTAAACTCCGAACGCTCAAACCGACTTAGCGCATTCTCTCATAAAGTTTCACCACTTCAACTGCGGCCTTCACATCATGGACACGCAAAATATTTGCTCCCTTCATCAACGAAAAAGCATGGAGTGCAGTCGTGCCATTCAAGGCTTCGTCGACCGTAATTCCGAGCGCACGCGTAATCATCGACTTTCTTGACACCCCAACAAGCACGGGGAGATGAAACACTCGGAAGTCATCGAGATGGCGAAGGAGTTCGTAGTTATGATCTAACGTCTTGCCGAATCCAAATCCCGGATCCAGAACAATGTCTCGCATACCCAATTCGCGCAATCGGCGCACTTTTCGCGAAAGGTCGGTCATAACCTCAGCTGTCACATTCTTATATTGTGGCGATAGTTGCATGGTTTGCGGAGTGCCTTGACAATGCATCAGTATGTAAGGCACGCGCAAGGCGGCAACAGTTTCAAACATCTGCGCATCAGCATCTCCACCCGAAATGTCGTTCACGATGCTTGCGCCCAGTTCTTCCACACACCTTTTGGCAATCTCCGCACGGAAGGTGTCTATTGAAATGAGTGCTGAAGGAGCCTCACGGCGCACAATTTGAAGTGCGGGAGCAAGACGTTGCCACTCTTCCTCCAGCGTGACTTCTGCAGCGCCAGGTCGTGTAGAGTAAGCACCGACATCAATAATATCTGCACCCTCTTCAAGAATTTGCTGCACGCGCAATTGAATCTCCGTCTCCGTTTGCTTTCTGCTTCCTGCAAAAAAGGAGTCAGGAGTGGCGTTTAAAATACCCATAACTTTTGGGGTATCTAATTGCAGTAATTTTCCACCACAATTCAGCGAGTATGTAAGGGATTTAGGGTGCATTCAATGACGTCTAATGAGATAATTTGCACAAATATACACAGAAATTCGGCAATGGGCGGGCGCATAATAGTTTTTTATCTAAATTTGTAGGAGAATAAGAGTACAGAAGCCTGAGTGTAGCGTACAACTTCCCTTCGGAATGTCGTCTCGTCAACTTGTGTGCTACTCTTTATTAAAATTTGTACGCTACAGTTGTACCCTATTAACATTCCAAAGGGAAGTTGCATGCTCTACACTGTATGTTGTACGCTAATAAAAACATTTTTATGTCACTCAACGAACTCTACGAACTTTTCCTTTCTCATCCCGTCATCACGACAGATACACGTAATTGCCCCGAAGGTTCTATATTTTTCGCCTTAAAGGGAGACAATTTCGACGGCAACCTTTTTGCACACGAAGCTTTAGAAAAGGGGTGTGCGCATGCCGTTGTTGACAATCCGCAAGTGGCGGGTTCGGATGGGCGCATGGTTTATGTGAGCGACGTGTTGCTGATGTTGCAGGAATTAGCGCATCATCATCGCAAGCAGTTGGCACTCCCCGTTGTTCAGATTACAGGCACAAACGGGAAAACCACAACAAAGGAACTCACAGCGGCGGTTCTCGCAAAACGCTATAAGGTGCTCTTCACCGAGGGTAACTTTAACAACCATATCGGTGTGCCAAAAACATTGCTTCGCCTCACGGAGAACCATGAAATTGCCGTTATCGAAACAGGGGCTAACCATCCCGGAGAAATTGCCGACTTAAGCAAAATTGTGGATGCCGATTGCGGACTGATTACGAACGTAGGGAAGGCTCATCTTGAGGGTTTCGGTTCGCTGGAAGGCGTGGTGTTAACCAAGTGTGAGTTGTATCAATACCTCTCAAGCAAACCCGAAGGATTCATTTTCCTTAACGGCGACAACACTCTGCTTGCGCCTCAAGCAAAAGGGTTGCGCGCCATCACCTATGGCAAACCCGAACAGGGATATGACGTAGAGGGCGAAGTGATTTCCTGTGACCCACAACTACGTCTGCGTCTGCGCATCGCCAATGGGGAATGGCACGAAGTGCAAACCCAACTCGTGGGAGCATATAACCTTGACAACATGCTCGCTGCTGCAGCCGTAGGTTTGCGTTACGGAGTGAGCGAAGCGGATATTTGTGCGGCGCTTGAAGCATACACTCCCAAGAACAAACGTTCGGAATTGCAAAAAACAGAGCACAACACACTCATTGTGGATGCCTATAACGCCAACCCCACCAGCATGAAGGCGGCACTTGAAAACTTCCACTTGATTCCCAACCCCAACAAACTGCTTATCCTTGGCGAAATGCGTGAACTCGGCAGTGCGGCTGCGGAAGAACATACGGCAGTTGTGACGCTCCTGAAAGAGTTGGGGTTCACCAATGTTTGGTTGGTGGGAAAAGAATTTGCGGCAGTTGCCGGCAACACAGCGTTCCGCTGCTTTAATGACGTTGAAGCCGTAAAAGAAGAATTAACGTGGAACCCCATTTCTGACAAACTCATTCTCGTTAAGGGAAGCAACGGCACAAAGTTATTCCAACTTCCTGAATTTTTATAATGATGCCGCCGGCAAACAATCATACGGCGAACAGAGTTACAAAGAATTGCAACAATTACGCAAAGAATTAAACGAATTAAAAAACAACAATAACCAATGAATAAACAACTTACGCTCAAAGATACGTTCAGCGTTTCCGGTAAAGGCTTGCACACCGGCTTGCCCATTACCGCCACTTTCCAACCGGCTCCCGAGGGAAGCGGCATTTGCTTCAAACGTGTCGATTTGGCGAATCAACCTGAAATCCGTGCCTTGGCTGAATTTGTAGAACAGACCGAAAGAGGTACCGTCTTGGTGAAAGACGGCGTTACCGTGAGCACCATCGAACACGCCTGCGCAGCGCTCTATGCCGCCGGCATCGACAATT
>CALFGU010000027.1 GCA_937877685.1 uncultured Prevotella sp. | reverse complement strand
AGTGTTAACAAAGTTATATTCTATTAAATTTACGACTAAAAACAATGACAACCGAAACACCTCAACTAAACAACCATAACAAGGCGGAATATCCGCCCATGCACACGGCGGAGCATATTTTGAACCAAACTATGGTGCGCCGTTATGGATGCCCTCGCTCGCGTAATGCACATATTGAACGTAAGAAGTCGAAGGTGAGTTATGAACTTCCCACATGCCCTTCAGAAGCAGAGGTTCAGGAAATTGTAAATGCTGTTAATGAAGTGATTCAATCTGCTTTACCTGTTACAGTGGAATATGTAACGCTTGAGAATGTACCCTCAGAAGTTAGTCTTGAAAAGTTACCCTCTGATGCTTCCGAAACTATTCGCCTCGTACGTATTGGCGACTACGACGTCTGTGCTTGTATTGGTGCACATGTTTCGAATACCTCAGAAATAGGCACTTTCGTGCTTTTAGGAACCAATTGGGATGAGGAGAAAAAGTCTTTCCGCATTCGTTTTAAGTTGGCGTAATTCAAGAATATATGATAGTTGATTTTTACATATTCTAATAAGTGAAATTAAGTGAGAGATAATTTAAATTAAGTTACTTATAATTTGAATTATGTCTCACTTAATTTTTAATGAAAGTATATTGCTCAAAAATCATTGAATCGAAAGGGGAGATATTCTACATTTTTTCTTCGCTTTTACCATTGATTTTTCCTAACTTTGCGCTTGAAATGTAAAATAATAAAACACGAACTGATTATGCTTACGATTAAACAAATATTGGACGACAAAGAAGCCGTGATTCGCGGTTTGGAAAAGAAGCATTTTGCACATGCTGCAGAGGCAGTAGAAAAAGTGCTTGATATTAATAATCGCCGTAAGGCCGCTCAAACAGAACTTGATGCGCTTTTAGCACAAGTGAATGCGCTTTCAAAGAGCATTGGTGGCTTGATGAAGGAAGGAAAGAAGGAAGAAGCAGAAGCGGCGAAGCAACAAGTTGCTGATATTAAGGAACAGGCGAAGGCGCTTGAAGCATCTATGGCAGAGGCGTCAGAGCAACTCAAACTCCAACTTTATACTATCCCTAACTTGCCTTATGCAGAAGTGCCCGAAGGTCATTCTGCCGAAGATAATGTTGTGGTAAAGACTGGTGGTCCCGCCGTTGATGAAACATCTGCTCCCAATCCTGATATGCTTCCTCACTGGGAACTTGCTAAGAAGTATAATCTTATTGACTTCGACCTTGGTGTGAAGATTACGGGTGCTGGTTTCCCTGTTTATATTGGTCAGGGCGCTCAGTTGCAACGTGCTTTGATTAACTTCTTCCTTGATGAAGCGCGCAAGTCGGGTTACACCGAAGTGATGCCTCCCACGGTGGTAAATGCTGCTTCAGGTTATGGCACAGGTCAGTTGCCTGATAAGGAAGGTCAGATGTATCATTGTGTGGCAGATGACCTCTACTTGATTCCTACGGCAGAAGTACCCGTCACAAATATCTATCGCGACGTGATTCTCAACGAAAAGGAATTGCCCATCAAGAATTGTGCTTACACACAGTGCTTCCGCCGTGAAGCGGGTTCTTATGGTAAGGACGTGCGCGGTTTGAACCGTCTCCATGAATTCTCAAAGATTGAAATCGTACGTATTGACACTCCTGAGCATTCAGCAGAGAGTCATAAGGAAATGTTGGCGCATGTTGAAGGGTTGCTTCAGAAATTAGAATTGCCTTATCGCATTCTTCACCTCTGTGGTGGCGATATGTCTTTCACCGCGGCTACTTGCTTTGACTTCGAAGTGTATTCTGAAGCGCAGCAACGCTGGTTGGAAGTAAGTTCGGTTTCTAACTTCGACGCTTATCAGGCAAACCGCCTCCAGTGTCGCTACCGCAATGCTGACAAGAAGATTCAACTCTGCCACACGCTCAATGGTTCTGCACTCGCACTCCCCCGTATCGTAGCGGCTTTGCTTGAAGACCACCAAACTCCCGAAGGTATTCGCATTCCTAAGGCGCTTCAGCCTTACATGGGCGGTGCGGAATACATTAAGTAAGGTTTTAAGGTAATAAGGTCGCTTCGCTTTTAGGTTTTAAGAACCGTGCGGATAGAAATGAAGTGCATTTATAACAAACTTCATAGTCAGGATAGTACCTTATTACCTTACAACCCACCACACATTGGAACCTCAAATAGTTATGGCTCGATTGCTTTCCATTGACTATGGTAAGAAGCGTACGGGGGTTGCGGTGAGTGATCCGCTACAGTTAATTGCTAACGGACTCTGTACGGTTGAAACGAAGGAGTTGCTTCGCTTCTTGACGGATTATTGCAAGAAGGAAGAGGTGGAGCGCTTCATTATCGGCCTTCCTACGCAACCTAACGGTCAACCCTCCGAAAATCAGCAACGCGTGCGTTGCTTTGCCGGAGAATTGCGTAAGGCGCTTCCCAATATTCCTATAGACTTTTACGACGAACGCTTCACCTCCGTGCTTGCCCACCAAGCAATGATAGACGGAGGTTTAGGAATGAAGCGCCGTCGTGATAAAGCGTTGGTAGATGAAATCTCTGCCACGATTATCTTGCAGGATTATATGCAAAGCAAAACTTTTTAAATGAGAAATCAGATTTGAGAATGCCCTACGGCAGGACTAAACTTCCAGTCTTTCTCCTTTCTTCTTTCTCCTTTCCAAATTTCTCCTATGATTCTCCCCATCTACACCTACGGTCAACCTGTATTGCGCAAGCAATGTGAGGATTTTGACCCCGAAACATACCCTGACCTTCAGCAGCTCATTGAGAATATGTATGAAACAATGAAGCGCTCTGAAGGTGTTGGTCTTGCAGCTCCTCAAATTGGTAAGGCCATCCGTCTTGCCGTAATTGGTTTGGACGACCTTAAGGAAGACCATCCCGAATACGAAGGCTATCTTCATGCTTTTATCAATCCGCACATCGTTGAAGTGGATGATTCTGAAATGGTCAGCATGGAAGAAGGATGTCTTTCTCTTCCCGGCATTCACGAACCCGTGAAGCGTCCCGCCCGTATCCGTGTGAAGTGGTTGGACGAAAACCTTCAACCTCACGATGAGTGGGTAGAGGGATTCTTGGCCCGCGTAATGCAACATGAGTTTGACCACCTTGATGGAAAAGTCTTTACTGACCGCATTGCTCCTTTACGTAAGCAGATGGTTAAGAGTAAGTTGTCTGCCATCATGAAGGGAAAAGTTGCTTGTCGCTATCGTACAAAGTAAAATTGGTTAATAGGGATTTAGTTCTTATCTTAAAACCTGACAATCAAATACGTCCTACAAATGAAAAAGAGAGAGGGTGACAATTCATTGACACACTCTCTCTTCTTTTTTAGATTTACAATCACCACCAAATGAAATCGCCTAATGGTCAACTCTGAATCCCATCAATCTACATCTTTCTTGCATACAGAAAACATTGCTCGCTCCACCGCAGAGATAGAATACCACCCCCTACGCCCATTCTTGCCCGATAATTGTAAAGTCTTATTCTTAGGAAGTTTTCCACCTCAGCGTAAGCGTTGGTGCATGGATTTCTATTATCCTAATTTTATAAACGACCATTGGCGTATTGAGGGGTTGATATTCTTTGGCGATAAAGATTATTTTGTTGATAAGGTCAATAAGACCTTTCGATTGGAGCGCATCATTCCTTTCCTTGAGGAGCAGGGGATAGGTTTTTATGATACAAACACGGCTGTGCGTCGTCTTCAGGATAATGCTTCCGATAAATTTCTTGAAACGGTGGAACCCACGAATGTCTCAGCGTTGCTTGAGTTGATACCTCAATGCCGTGTTGTAGTTACTACGGGTGAGAAGGCTACGCAAATTTTGTGCCAGCATTTCAATATCTCTAAATTGCCTTCCGTAGGTCAAGCAATCTCCATTCCTAATGTATATAGCGAAAAGCA
>CALFGU010000026.1 GCA_937877685.1 uncultured Prevotella sp. | reverse complement strand
CCGGGGACACAAGGATTTTCAGTCCTTTGCTCTACCAACTGAGCTATGGCACCTTTCTGAATTGCGAGTGCAAAGGTAGGCACTTTTTCTGAAATAGCAAAGGGTTTTGCCGAAAAGTTTCTACGCAGAGGCTAAATCAATGGTATAAAGTCACGTTTTTGTCACTTTGCAGGGGATTTTCCGTCCTGTTTTTTCCTGATTTTAGTTTGCTAAAGGCGATAGAACCTGCGCTGCCGGGGCCTCTGAGTTTCAATCGGGAAATTATATCTAACTACAGAAAAATTCTATCTCAAATTGTGATTCTTAAGTACCCAAACAAAATGTACGATTTAAGACTTTGTTTTGAGAAGGCGTTTCTGACTGAAGAACAGAAGAACTAAAAGCCATTCGTTAACCATTCCTCATGTACTTTTGTTCTTATGTCAGAAAAACTACGCCCCACTCCACTGCCCTAATGTAACAAACTCGCCCCCGCTTGCGCCATCACGAACCGGCATCGTGACTTATACGAATTCGCGCCTAATCTTGCGTTGGTTGTCTATGCGGAGGAAGATGAAAAGCAAGATGGTGAAGCCCCAGAGTGAGGAACCTCCGTAACTAAAGAAGGGGAGCGGGATGCCGATTACGGGAGTGAGTCCGATGACCATGCCGACATTGATGAAGACATGAAAGAGCAGGATGCAAAGCACACAATAACCATAGACACGCGCAAAGGTGTGCGTCTGGCGTTCTGCCAAATAGAGCAGGCGCAGAATGAGTGCCAAGAAAAGGAGCAAGACGGCAGAGGAACCGATAAACCCTTGCTCTTCGCCGACAGTGCAGAAGATGAAGTCTGTGTCTTGCTCGGGCACGTATTTGAGTTTGGTTTGCGTGCCGTTCATAAACCCTTTTCCTTCTAATCCCCCTGACCCGATGGCTATCATACTTTGATTGACGTTATAACCTGCCCCAGCATTGTCCGTCACTACACCGAGCAGCACTTGCACACGAATCTTTTGGTGAGGTTGCAAGTGATTGAGCACAAAGTTGGAAGAATAGAGAAAGGCTAGCGACCCCAGCGCAAAGAGCGAAATATAAAAATAGGACATGAGGCGCTCGCGCAAGGCGTGATAGCAGAGGTAGCAGACGGCTACGAGAAACACCGTCAGGAATGCCCATGACACATTGATGGGAACCACTACGAGCGAGAACAACAAGGCTCCCCCTACCCCCGCAATGCCCATCCAGAAGATGCGCCAAGCGTGAATCGTTTGTTTACAAAAGACGTGAATCATCCCGAAAGTAAACAACCATATCATCGTCATCACGGAGAATTCGCCAACCGTAGAAAGCGTGCCCTCCAAGGGGACTTCGGCAAAACGGATTCCGACCACGAAATACACAACTGCGGCAAAGGCGGTAAAGAGAAAGGCCCCGGGCATTCCCTCACGATAAAAAACGAGGAAGAATGCGGCATAGACCAGCGCAGACCCCGTTTCCTTCTGCATAATAATCAGTCCCATGGGCAGCAACACCACAAAGGAGACCTTAAGTAAATTACGCATCTTGTTGAGCGTGAATCCATACTGCCCACACATCTTTGCCACGGCAAGCGCCGTAATACACTTCGCAAACTCCGCCGGTTGCAGGTTGACAGGTCCTAATGACAACCACGAACGTGACCCCTTGATGTCCTTTGCAAGGAAGGGCGTGACGAGCAGGAGTATCATCATGAGGACGTAAAGCAAGTCAGTCAGTTGGTCAAAATACTGGTCGTCAATCAAGAGCAACAGAAAACCGATGACCAGTGCAAGTCCCATCCACATGATTTGCTTGCCCGAGCGGGTGGCAAAGTCAAAGAAATCAGTGTCGCCAATTTCATGACTCGCTCCGCAAATGGAGAACCATCCACACACCATCAGAACGAGATATAAGACAACCACCACCCAATCTGCAGAAAGGGCGGTTCGCTTATTGAGACTATCGTTCCTGTTTACCATAATTGATGATGCTGTTCTGAATGTTTTGCGCCTTTACCTTTGAGGCGGCAGAAAGTGAGTCATTAAGATATTGCTCCATGATAAGCCCCCCGATGGGCACACCATAAACGGCGCCATATCCGCCGTTTTCCACATAAACGGATACGGCAATCTTGGGTTCGTTCATCGGAGCAAATCCCATAAATACGGAATGGTCGCGTCCGCGATTCTCGGCTGTTCCCGTTTTTCCGCACACCTCGATTCCGGGAATGGCAGCCCCGCGACACGTACCGCCAGTCACGGCAGCGCGCATGCCCTCAACGGCATATTTATACCATTTTTCGTCCACCATGGTGTACTGCGGTGTGGTGTAAATAGAGTCTAATTCTGCATTCTGAATTTCTTTAACCACATGAGGTATGTAATAATGTCCGCGATTAGCAACTGTGACGGCAAGGTTGGCGATTTGCAACGGCGTTGCCGTCACTTCCCCCTGACCGATGGAGATGGAAATCACCGTCAGTGCGTTCCAGCTGCCCTTATATGCCTTGTCATAATAAGCGGCATTAGGAATCATGCCTCGTTTTTCGCCAGGCAAGTCGATGCCTAAGGCATACCCATAGCCCATTTTCACGAGATGGTCCTTCCAGCGCGTCATGGCGTCTTGAACGGTGGGGTATTTGGAGCGATTGGAGAACATACGCACAAGGTTCCAACAGAAATAGGCATTACAACTCGTTGCTATAGAAGGCACAAGAGGTATGGGAGAACCATGGGCGTGACACCCCAGATGAAGTCCACCGTAATGGAAACCGCCGTGACAGGGGAACCCTATTTCGGGAGTGATGCTCCCTTCCTGAAGTCCGATAAGCGCTTGCGTGAGTTTGAAGGTTGACCCCGGGGGATAGGTACCCATGATGGCGCGATTGAGAAGTGGTTTCATGGGGTCGGAAGACAATTTTCGGTGCATCTTACCGCGGTCGCGCCCCACCATAATTCGGGGGTCGTAAGTGGGCGACGATGCCATGCAGAGCACTTCGCCCGTGGCGGGTTCGATAGCAACGATGGCCCCCAATTTACCTTGTAGCAAGCGTTCGGCAAGTGCCTGCAAATCCTTGTCCAAACCCAAAGTCAAGTTACGCCCAGGAACGGGGGCCACGTCATACTTACCGTCCATGTAGTGCCCCTTGCTACGCCCGCGAACGTCACGGAGCATGATGCGCATGCCTTTCTCGCCACGCAGATACTTTTCGTAAGAAAGTTCAATGCCCAATTTTCCGATATTGTCCCCACTTCGATAATAGGGGTCGTTTAAGATGTCGCGTTCGTTCACCTCACCCACGTCGCCAAGTATATGTGCGCCCATCCCGTCAGCATAGTGGCGGATAGAGCGTTTCTCTGCCGAGAACCCCTTAAAGCGATACAGATTTTCTTTAAACACAGAAAACTCCTCGGCCGGAATTTGACTCATGAACACTTGAGGAGTGTGGCGCGAATAACCTACTCTCTGTTTGATTTCTTGCATGCGTTGCTCGTAAAACTCTCGGGTAATGCCCACCGTCTGACAGAAATCCAACGTATCAACTCCCCATTGCTCCTGCATAACCACCATGATGTTGTAAGAAGGGTCGTTATACACAAGCAAATTCCCCTTGCGATCGGTCACAAGACCGCGCGAGGGGTAAATTATTTCCTTTCGGAAGGCATTAGAGTCGGCACTTTTCTTATAGTCATCACTAAACAACTGCAATGAAAATAAGCGAATAATGTAAATGAGAATGATGCCGACGGCGATGCCTCCGATTACGAATTTTCGATTGTCAAAGGAGTGGTCGCGAGCCATATATAGTTTATCGCTTGTTGCGCAACATTTCGAGCGCAAGGATAAGAAGGGTTGTCAAGAGTGTGGAAGAAAGAATGTTCCAAAAAAGGGTGGCAAGATGGAAGAAACTAAATGCTTCAATGACGTAGAAAGTCGTTACTTGAAGCAAACTTATGGTCAACGCATAACGAAGGAATCCTCCAAACTCCATCGTACGCACGGAGGGGTAAAACACACCGTCGCTTCTTTCCGATGGCGCAAAAATCATAAGCACCAACGGGCGCAACAAGGCGGTAAACACGATTGCCGAAGTTGCCATTCCCGGAGTTTTACTAAACATATCAACAATCAAACCTAAGATAAAGGCGAGGATGAGTAAACCACAACGAGAGATATTTCCCGGAAGAATCATCAGGAAATAGACATAAATCATCGGCATTGCATACCCCAGTAGGTGGATATGGTTACAAACAAGAACCTGCGCCCCTATCAGAACGAAGAACCATGCTATGTATGAAAAGAGGGAGGGATTCATAAGTTATTATATCCGTGATTGGGTGAGGGAAATGAGGTGTAAAACCATCCAGGTATTCTTTACCAAGAAACCTTTCAAGTTCAATTCTCATTGATTCGTGAAAAGAGGCTATCTACAGCAGTTTTGTAGGGCGTTGAGATGACATTTACTTCACGCAGTGTGGAGAAATCCGTGGCCAGACTTATGTCTAACGTGTAAGACTGTCCGTCTTCAGAATTACCAATATTCTCAATCTTACCCACGAGAATACCTGGAGGGAAAACAGATGAGTGACCGCTCGTTTCTACTACCCCACCCTGCTCCACTTGTGCGTGACGGGGGATTTCATCTAACGAAGCGCGCTGCATGCTTTTGCCTGTCCACTGCAAATATCCGAAATGCGTCTGCCCCTGTATGCGACAACTGATGCTTGACTTACTGTTGGTGATGGGGATGACCAAACTATGGTCTGCTCCAACTAGGTAAACTACGCCCACAACTCCGCTACCGCCAATCACGCCCATTTTTTCCTTCACACCGTGATTACTTCCGCGGTCAAGAACTAGGTAATTATCCTTTGTTCCTTTAGAATTTGAAATCACCTTTGCGGGAATCATGTCATAGTCAATCAAGTTGCGCATCATGACGCGTTCCACTTCGGTGGTGTCGTGTTGCAGGGTCATGAGTGTTTCACGAAGGCGGTCATTTTCGAGCATCAATTCGGCATTACGCGCAGTTAGTTCGTGATTCACCTCATCTAAATTCACATAGTGCCACAAGTCGAGATACCATCTGTCTATGCTGGCCACCACCGAGTTAGTTCCGGAAAACCAAACACTCCCCTGATAGCTGTTGAAGCGAATCAGGAGCGTCAAACTCACTCCCTCTAAAATCAGGAAGAGGAGCAAGTAGTTGTATTTGCGGAGTAAATCGAAAAGGGGACTCATGAGCAGAGTACAGATTACAGAGTACGGATTACAGAGTACGGAGGAGAGATTACAGAGTACGGAGTACAGATAAGAGAGTAGAGAGTACAAAGTACAGAGCACTGAGTAACACGCCACATGGTAGTTGTTCTCTGTACTCTGTACTTTGTACTCTAAGATTTTTAGCGCATCAAGAAGGTGTAGTTATCTACATTCTTGAGGGCAATTCCTGTTCCGCGTGCTACACAGAGAAGGGGGTCCTTGGCAACGTGGAAGGGAATATTGATTTTGGCAGTCAAGCGCTTGTCAATACCTCTTAAGAGCGCGCCACCACCTGTGAGCCAAATACCATTCTTAACAATGTCGGCATACAATTCAGGGGGAGTGTGTTCAAGGGCACTGATTACGGCCTGCTCGATACGTGCGATTGACTTTTCAAGGCAGTGTGCGATTTCTTGGTAACACACGGGCACCTGCATGGGCATTGCGGTGATACGGTTAGGACCATAAACCACAAAATCTTCAGGAGCTTCGCCGGGGAGGTCAGTAAGCGCAGCACCTACGGCAATCTTGATACGTTCCGCCATACGTTCACTGACGCGCACGTTGTGCTGACGACTCATGTATTCTTGAATGTCGTTAGTAAAGTCATCACCTGCCATCTTGATGGAGTTGTTAGACACAATTCCGCCCAATGAAAGCACAGCAATTTCTGTCGTACCGCCACCTATGTCAACAATCATGTTTCCTTCGGGAGCATTCACGTCAATACCTACACCGATAGCAGCGGCCATAGGTTCGTAAAGCAAGAATATATCACGACCGCCTGCATGTTCAGCAGAGTCGCGCACCGCACGAAGTTCAACTTCGGTAGATCCTGAAGGCACACCAATCACCATGCGTAATGAAGGCGAGAAAAGGCGCTTGCCTTTGTGCACCATCTTTATCAAGCCACGCATCATTTGTTCACAAGCGTTAAAGTCGGCAATAACGCCATCACGCAAGGGACGAATTACGCGAATCTTGTCGTTAGTCTTTTCGTACATCAACTTAGCTTTTCCCCCTACAGCTTTCATCACGTCCGTGTGGCGGTCAAGTGCCACCACCGAAGGTTCGTTTACGATGATTTCATCGTCACAGATGATGATGGTATTTGCTGTTCCGAGGTCTATTGCTAATTCTTGTTTGAGCGAAAAGAAATTTGAGAAGACATTCTTCAAAAAACTCATAACAATAACAATAGGTTTAAGGTTCTGAGGTTAAGAGGTTCTGAAACTCTGAGGTTAAGAGGTCCGTTCGGTCTGCATAGTTACTTCAGAACTTCAGAACATCAGAACTTCAGAACATCAGAACTTTCTAAACCTTAAAACCTTGTTTACTTCTTAAAATAAGTGTGGATGGCTGTGTCGTAGTGACTGCTCACGCCGAATGCCTGAGTTGCGAACCAACGGCGCTGTTCGAGCGTTGTCTGCGCACCATTTTCCTTCACAATATCAAGAAGGGGCTGATATTCTGCCTTTGAGGGAACGATAACTACATCGTTGAAGTTCTTCGCACCAGCACGAATGAGCGAAATACCGCCTATATCAATCTTTTCAATAATATCGGCTTCAGAAGCGCCACTTGCTACAGTTTGTTCGAAGGGATAGAGGTCAACAATTACGAGATCGATTTCGGGGATTTCGTATTGCGCCATCTGCTGTTGGTCACCCTCGAGAGAGCGACGGCCAAGGATACCACCGAAAATCTTGGGGTGAAGCGTCTTTACGCGACCGCCGAGAATTGAAGGGTAAGTAGTAACATCTTCTACCTTTTGGCAGGGGAAACCAAGGCTTTCGATGAATTCGCGTGTGCCACCAGTTGAAAGGAACTGCACACCGTCATTGTGGAGTGCTGTAAGGAGTTCGTCAAGACCGTCCTTGTGGAATACAGACACCAATGCTGTCTTAATTTTCTTTGTTGCTGACATAGTGATATTTATTTAAGTTTTATTGTTCTAACATTTATCTGCAAATTTACGTTTTTTCTTTAGCATATTTGGCATTTTTAGAGGAAAGAAATAAAGAAAAAAATTACTAAAATACGGGTTGCAAAATGCAAATTACAAATTGGGAAAATTCTTCCTTAAATAATTAAAATTCTCTCTCAAACTGTTTGCCGTAAGTTACTCTTTGTTTTGACTATTTCTACGGGTGTTTTCAAGATGAGTCGGTCTGCCAAAAATGTTTGGCGATAAGGGCGGACTTTTCGGAGCAAAAAGAAAGCGTCTCCCTGCTGTAAGTTGTCGAACAACTCACGCAAGGAGACGCCTTTTTCTTATAGTCAAACGAGAAGCACAGCGACTTCATGGAGAGACTTATTCTACGGCGGGCAAGTTCGTTGGACTCACCACTTGAGGTAATGAATCTACAACTGTTGCTCCCGCAAGTTCCATCGTGCGCGACATGCCTGCTTGCATGAATGCTTCGTACGCACGGTTTACAGATGCCTGCTTCATTTTATCGCCCTCAAGTGCATCTTGGAGCGACTCGTAATGCTCACGTTCAAACTTCATTAAGCGTTCCGTAGCAGCCGTAATCATTTCTATAGACGTAGCCGCCTTGATTTCTTTGGTGGTGCGCTCAATCTCGGTTATATACTCATCTACGACAGAAGAGGAACACCCGAAAAGAAGCACCGTCGTGAGCGCAAGCAGAAGGATTGATTTGACTTGTAAGCGCATGGTGTCAGTCTTTATTTAACCGCCCGCTTTCTGCGGAAGCGGATGACTATTCTGGTTCAACAGGACTTTCGTAAGAACCTGTCAACTTCTGCTTAATCTCTTCGGCAAGTTCAGGATTGTCTGCAATAATGCGCTTTACGGCTTCGCGACCCTGACCTAACTTCGTGTCGCCATAGCTAAACCATGAACCGCTCTTCTTGATAATTCCAGCTTCAACACCGAGGTCCACAATTTCGCCAATCTGCGAGATACCCTGACCGAAGGTAATTTCAAATTCTGCCTTACGGAAGGGAGGCGCCACCTTGTTTTTCACTACCTTCACGCGAACTTGATTGCCAATGGGTGTGTCACCTTCCTTGAGCGTAGTTACCTTGCGAATGTCAAGGCGAACCGATGCATAGAATTTCAAGGCATTACCGCCCGTGGTAGTTTCAGGATTACCGAACATCACACCAATCTTTTCGCGCAATTGGTTAATGAAAATACAGGTAGTGTTGGTCTTATTAATAGATGCAGTTAACTTACGGAGCGCTTGGCTCATAAGGCGCGCCTGAAGGCCTACCTTATTGTCGCCCATGTCGCCTTCGATTTCAGCCTTCGGAGTAAGTGCCGCTACGGAATCGACAACGACGATGTCAACAGCAGCAGAACGGATGAGTTGGTCGGCAATTTCCAATGCCTGTTCCCCGTTATCGGGTTGAGAAATGAGGAGATTGTCAGTATCAACTCCGAGACCCGCCGCATAGAAACGGTCAAAAGCGTGCTCGGCATCAATAAAGGCAGCAATACCTCCCTGACGCTGCGCTTCAGCAATAGCATGGATGGCGAGGGTTGTCTTACCCGAACTTTCAGGACCGTAAATTTCGATAATACGTCCCTTGGGGTAACCACCCACTCCGAGAGCGAGGTCAAGACCTAACGAACCCGTAGGAATCACTTCGACACTCTCAACCTGATCATCCCCCATTTTCATGATAGAACCCTTACCGAAGTCCTTCTCAATCTTAGCCATTGCCGCCTGAAGGGCTTTCAACTTTTCGCTTTTATTATCAACTTGAATTTCTACTTCTTTCTTTGCCATAAATTAAGGTTTTAAGGTTATTAGGTTGCTGAGGTTCAAGGGAAATACGGATGACATGTGCGTTGCTTATCCACTTGCGCCCAACAACAAGTTTCGTATTTTTATGTTGTTAGGCAAAGATACATAAAAGTAGTGAATTGCACCTTAGCAAGACGGAAATTAAATCACGAATTCCCGCAAATTAACGCACCTTTTTGCACTTGCCAAGCAAAGGTACGCAAGAAAATTCCCCCTCCTCCTCTCTGAAACCCATCAATTCCCCATCAAGCGCATTTGTCGTAAGATTTGCTTGCGACGCTTCAGCATGTAGGGCGAAGGATTTTTCGAACTAAACTTATTGGGGTTAGGCAAGGTGGCGGCTATGAGTGCACAATTGGAACGAGTGAGTTCACTTGCCGTACAATTAAAATGCTCTTGCGCAACGGCTTCGGCACCATAGATTCCGGGACCCATTTCTATGCTGTTGAGATAGACTTCCAAGATGCGCTCTTTCGACCAAAGGAGTTCTATAAGTACTGTGTAATACGCCTCAATCCCCTTGCGCAACCACGTGCTTGTGCCAAAGGTAAACACATTTTTGGCCGTTTGTTGCGTAATAGTGCTTGCCCCGCGCTTACGTTTCCCTTGGCGGCGTTCTTCCATCGCTTCCTCAATCGCCTTAAAGTCAAAACCGTTGTGCTCATAAAAGCGCTGGTCCTCGGAAGCAATAACGGCATATTTCAGATTGGGGTCAATCTCCTCAAGTGACACCCAGTCATGACGGAAAGATGGCATGCGCCCGTCAAAGAGTTCACCGGCACAATAACGTAGCATCATCGGGGTGAAAGGCACTGGCACAAATCGGAAAAGGAGTACACCACCAATGGTCCAAACCAAGAAGGCAATGACTATCCTACGAAGGTATTTCATAAATATAGATTTAGAAAAAGGACTTATACATTAAAAAAAAGGACTGCGCCATTTCTGACGCAGTCCTAATGATTCTTATTAAGTAGCAAGTTTAACTTGCGTCACTTTTATACAAATGAGTTTAGAACTTGTAACGATTGTCAACAACTTCTACATCCTGCAACAAAGCGTTAACCAACTCTTCGTTAGTCTCAGGTTGACCATACATGCTATATCTCATGCTGATGATATTGTTCATATACTTCTGAGTTGCTGTCTGAAGCGCATTTGTCTCGTTGTAAGGAACAACTGAGGGAACTTCTTCAACAACCTGCACGAAGTAAACTGCACCAGCGCCCTTGATAGGACCTACGAAGTCGCCAACTTTTGCACCTGCGATTACACCTGAAAGTGCGGGTTCAGAAAGGTTAACTCCAGCAACACGTGCATTAGTAGCAAAACTTGTTGTAAGCGCAGAGTCAACTACTACGTTAGCAATCTTTGCTGCTTCCTCAATAGACTTAGGAGCACCTACAAGTTCGAGTGCCTTTTCGCCCTTCTTGTTCTGCTTTGCAAGACGTTCGAGGCCTTCCTTTACAGACTTATTATCCCAAGCGAGGTAACCTTCGTGAGTACCTACTAATGCCATAACGATAAGGTGTTCCTTATTCGTTCCGCATTCATAAATACGAGAAACACTTCCGATTTCAGCTTCATCAAGTGCCCAACGAATGGCATCCTTAAGACCAGGCAAGTATGCATCTTGAGAAATGCTTGCTGCGTCTAAGTCAATATCGCGAATCATATAACTTGATGTAAGCGCGTTCTTCTCAATGTCTTCGATAGTCTTGTTTTCTGCAAGGAACTTATTCAACTTGCTGAGTTCTGCATTGTAAGTTTCCTTAGAGAATTCGTTCAAACACTTCACAACAGCTACGTCATACTTTTCAACAACATTCTTAGTGTCGAGCACTTCAAGCACCATGCTGTAATTGTTATCAAATTTGAGCACAGCAACTTCACCCTTCTTAGTGTTGTTCAAGAGGTTGATCAAGCTTTCTGTATTTGCATCAAGCGCAGAATTCTCATATTGAGCAGAAGTAATCCACATAGAGTCAGTGGGTTGTTCATACTTCTTAGCAAGTTCCACAAAACTTGCACCACCCTTAACTGCGGTAACAATACTATCCGCAAGCGTCTTGCTAGCTTCGATATCTGCAGCAACCGCAAAGACACGACGGAAAAGAACTGAGTCAGGAGCCTGAACCTTAGAAACAAGCTTGAACGTATTTACTGTATTGTCAGCAGGGTTAAAATATACGTCGCAAACGCTACCCACAGCCGCTGTATCAAGACGACCATAGATGTCAGTCATTCTCTTAAACGCATCCTTACGCAAGGGAACTTTGCTATAAGCTACCAATGAATTGCTTGCAGCTACCGTAGCGGCGGGATCATTACCTGCACGAAGTTGTTCTGCAATTTGTTCAACTTCAGCTGTAAGGTTTGCCAAGTCAGCAGAGTCAGGGCGAACTTCAACATCAATATACTTAACGCTACTTACAGGAGAATTAAGTTTGTAAGATGTTTTGTTTGCTTCATATACTGCTTGAAGATCTGCATCAGTTACAGAAACTTCGTCATCAGAAATTGCGTTAAAAGGAAGAGCTGCTACGATAACGCGCTTTTGGTTATTATCAGCAGAATCCAACTTTGCAATCAAAGGACTTGCAACACAAGTGCTGCTGAGAAGAGTATAGAACTTTGATTGAAGAAGTTCCTGACGCAACTGCTTTTCTGAGAACTTCCAAATTGTGTAAATAGAATTGATTTGTTCAAGCATTGCATCGTCATTTGCTTGCTGAGCTTGAGCAATTGTTTGGTCTTTTGTCTTCAAGAACTCTTGAAGTCTGGTGTAATCAAACTTGCCTTCAGGTGTGCCGAAGAAAGGTACCAACACTTGAAGACTTTGTGATTCACCCTTAACGAGTGCGTTTTGAATGTCAGCAGTAGTTACTTGAATACCTGCTTCTTCTGCTTGCTTTTCGATGATTTGTAAGCGAACAAATTCATTCCACACTTCATCGCGAATCTGCTGCACTTGTGCGTCAGTGAGATTGCCGGGTTGTCCCTGCAATGTGAGCATAATCTTTCTTACTTGTGTTCTTTCTTCAACAAGTTGGTTATACTCGTTAATGTCAATTGAAGTGCCGTCCACTTCACCTGCCTGCTGCTTATTGAACGCTGCTGTAGTTTCAATAGCGTTAAAAAGGTCGCCGGCAATAAAACCAAAAAGACCAAGACCTATAGCACCTACGATCAAGGCTCCGTGGTTTCTGATTGTTTGTAATGCTGCCATTAGTTTATTTATTTATTGATTATTAATTTCACCAGAGAAAGCGGAGGAGTCCACTTTGTCGCGCAAAATTAATAAAAATCTGAAGATTATTAAGCATTTTCACTGAAAAAAAGCGACTTTCTTACTTATAGCTGTTTATAATGAAAAAATTTGCTACTACAATTAAATAAAAAAATACTGCCGATGCAAGCACCGACAGTATTATATTTATTTGAATAACTAAGTTGTCACTTTGTTTATTCTGCAACCTTTGTCAAAACAATGCCACCGCGATAAGCGTCATAGTAACCACCGAACTGACCTTGTACTGTAACCAAAGTACACAACACATTAGCAATTGTGATAGTTGACTTATCGTCGCTCAACTGCATATATACGTGGTCGTAATTACTTGCGCTTGCAAGGCTGGGAGCATCCAAAGCACCTACAGAGAAGTCCATCAAACCATAGTTAGGATCGTTCAATGTCACATTGAGTGAAGACTGGAAGGGAATAGCAATGATGTTTTCTTCGCTGAAGTACTGAGCCTTAACAAAGTTCACACCACGATCTACAGTCAAACCGTTTTGTGCGAAGTAAGGATCGAGGTTACAAACTGTCACTACGCTGGGATCTTCTTCGTCCCAAACGAGACCGATAGTAGCATCGTATTCATCACCATACTCTTCAGAAACCATCTTACCTGAATACTTCACCATCTTAGTGAGATCCAAACCTGCCTTCTGACCTACAGTAATTTTAACTTCCTGACCACAAGCGTCGCCACAAGTAAATACGATTTCACCAACACGTTCGCCTGCTTCTGTGTTTTCAGCAATTGCGAATGTTACTTCTGCAGTCTGAACACCAACGTGAGTTGTTGCAGGGTCTTCTACCATTGTGATCCATTCAGGGCAAGAAACCTGATAACCATTAGCAGCTGTAAGCGCCACTACCAACTCACCACCACCAGCAGGAGCCATAACTTCTGTCTTATCAACAGCAAGTTCAATACCCTCCTGAACTACAACCAAAGAGTCTTGAAGACCGTTTGCAGCAACAATATAAATTGTACCTGTACGTTCCTGGCAAGATTCTGTGGGAGCAACTGTGAAGTGATAAGCTGCTGAAGAATTCACACCGCGAGAAACAGTTGCATTTTCGTTAAACTCAATCCATTCGGGAGTCTTCACTGTGAACGCTGCGTTTGTAGGAGCTGTCAAGTTGAAACTTACTGCGCCACCTTCAGCAGGAACAGCAACTTCTTCTTCAGTGATGCTCACAACGGGAGCAGGGAATGCTTCGTCCTCACCTGTACAAGAAACGAAACCAACCGCAGTTAAGCAAAGCGCTGCGGCATAGAAAAACATTTTCTTCATGTCGTTTAGTTTTTATTTTGTTAATTTTAAAATTCCTGTTTTTTCTATACAGGTCGCAAAGGTATTATTTTTTTTGTGCTTAGCAAATACTTTTTGTAAAAAAATGATAAAATCTACCAAATTGCTCACTTAGGCAGGGCAAACAGTAAACATTATGTAGGCAGAAAAGGGTTTTCTTTTGCAAAAAGTTAATCTGCGCGCATGATTCCAGAGTTTTAGCGAAAGTCCAGACTCATGCGTTATACACATTTAATATATTATATAGCGAGAACATCACTACTGAAAACGTAAAATTTCCACACTTACGCCCCTTCATCGCACATTCTAAATTCTAAACCTCTTAGTAGCGCAACAAACTCTCAAATTGCGCGTCCTATTAAAGGCTTTGTGCCGTCAATTTAAGACTTTGTTTTAAGATTTCGCAAATCATAGTTTCCCTACTGAATGAGATATAAAAACGGGAGGGACTATAACATCAAAAAAATGGAGGTTACCGACGCGAGTCAGCAATCCTCCATTTGTCATTATTCACTGAGCAAACGGGTTACGCCTGCTTGTAGTCTTCCATAGTTTCAGGCGTGAGATTCATCACCCATGTGTAATGCTTCATCACTTCTGCCTCAACATAATTTGCATAAACGCGGGCGCTCTTCGCAAACATTTCGGGACAACGTGTAGCGTTCTGCGTGAGGAGGTGAAGCATGATGATGCTTGCCGCCATTTCGTAGAGGTGGCGTGCACAAAGATCGTGGAATTCTGCATTTGCAGCTTCCTTTACATGAGTTGTAGCCGCCTCAAACTTATCAGCCATGGCCTTTGCACGCTCAATAAGCGAAGCAAATTCAGGAGCCGCGGGCACTGCTTCGTAGTCGCGCATGAGGGCGAGGTATGCACCGTTGGTCACGTAACGAATGGCTGCCACTACCTGCAACTGCGTGGTACCTTCATAGATACTTGTGATACGCGCATCGCGGTAGATTTGCTGACAGAAGTATTCCATCATGAAACCTGAACCACCGTGCACCTGGATACAGTCGTACGCATTCTGGT
This sequence comes from uncultured Prevotella sp., assembly GCA_937877685.1. Classification (GTDB taxonomy): domain Bacteria; phylum Bacteroidota; class Bacteroidia; order Bacteroidales; family Bacteroidaceae; genus Alloprevotella. The sequence goes on along the minus strand of CALFGU010000026.1, from coordinate 2,611 downwards.
TGCAGTATTCTGAGTTCATACCCTTGGCAAGGGGTGTGAGCGAGTCGGCAAGTTTTGAGAACTTCTTGAGTTCCTGACGCTCCTCTGCCTCAAGCTTGCGTTCGCGGGCAATGTCTTCGAGTGCCTTGTAGATATCTACGTAGCGTGAAGTCTGATAGAGAAGCGCACGGCCGGCATCCAATTTCGCCTTCATGAGTGAGAGCATGTCGCTCACGGCGGGGAAGTTGATAATTTCCTTACCAAACTGCTTGCGGTCGCGGGCATAAGCGAGGGCTTCGTTGTAAGCCGCCTGTGAAAGTCCCACACTCTGCGCAGCAATACCGAGGCGCGCACCGTTCATCAAGGCCATTACGTATTTAATAAGCCCCAACTTACGGTCGCCACAGAGTTCCGCCTTAGCGTTCTTATACACGAGTTCGCACGTGGGCGACCCGTGGATACCCAACTTATTTTCAATGCGGCGCACATCTACCCCACCGTCATTCTTGTCGTAGATAAACATAGACAAACCGCGTCCGTCGGTCGTTCCTTCTTCAGAACGTGCGAGCACCAAGTGAAGTTGCGCGTCACCATTGGTAATAAAGCGCTTACAACCGTTCAAGCGCCAGCAACCTTCGGCTTCATCATACGTTGCCTTGAGCATTACGCTCTGGAGGTCGGAACCTGCGTCGGGTTCGGTGAGGTCCATAGACATTGTTTCGCCTTGGCAGATGCGGGGGATGAAACGGCTGTGCTGGTCTTCGTTACCAAATTCGTAGAGGGTCTCAATACAGTCTTGCAAACTCCAAATATTGCTGAAACCTGCATCGGCTGCTGCCACGATTTCGGCACACATGGTATAAGGAGTGATAGGGAAGTTCAACCCACCGAAACGGCGGGGCATGGTCATCCCATTCATTCCTGCGCCAACCATGGCTTGGAGGTTGTCGTAAGTGCCCGAAGCGTAACGCACTCTGCCATTTTCGCAATGAGGTCCCTCGGCGTCAACACCTTCTGAGTTGGGCTTAATCACGTTTGCCGTAATGTCGCCCACGATGTCGAGCACCTTGTCGTAAGAGTCCATCGCGTCGGGATAATCAAGAGGAGCTTCGTCAAACGTTTCCTTATCGCGGAAGTTGCGCTCCTTAAGTTCAACAATTCGCTCCATGAGCGGATGGTTGAGTTCGAACTGAAGTTCTTTTATGTCGCTATAATAGTTAGCCATAACTTTGAGAAATTTATTTTAGAGTACAGAGTACAGAGCACAGAGTACAACTTTTACACAGCGTACAATGTAAAACTGCCATGCGGAACTTATAGAAGTTTATCTCGCAAACTATCTTGTTTACTCGTACCTGTAAACTCGTCTACTAAAGTTCGTTAGCCCTTATAATACTTAATCATTTTGGGCAACACCTCTTCTACCGAACCATTAATCACGTAGTCCGCAATTTGGTTGATAGGCGCGTTGGGGTCTGTGTTGATAGAAATGATGATACCGCTTTCTTTCATCCCCGCTACGTGCTGAATGGCGCCGGAAATACCACATGCGATATACACCTTGGGGCGTACGGTCACACCTGTCTGACCAATTTGCATGTTGTGCTCACAGAATCCTGCGTCAATCGCCGCACGGCTCGCACCCACTTCGGCATGGATTTCCTTAGCAAGGGCATAAAGCAGTTCAAAATTCTCCTTCGAACCCACGCCATAACCTCCGGCAATGACGATAGGCGCACCCTTGAGATTAGAACTTGCTTTTTCTACCTGGCGGTCGATAACCTTCACTACATAATCCGTTTCGGGCACGAACTTCGCCACATCCTCAACGACAACTTCGCCGGGGTAGTTCGCATCAAGCACTTCCGCCTTCATCACTCCGCTACGCACGGTAGCCATCTGCGGACGGTTTTCGGGGTTAATAATTGTTGCCACAATGTTACCGCCAAAAGCAGGACGGATTTGGTAAAGCAACTGATCATATACCTTACCCGCACGCTTATCTTCGTGACTGCCAATTTCGAGTGCCGTACAGTCGGCTGTCAATCCCGAATGGAGCGCTGAAGAAACGCGAGGGCCGAGGTCGCGACCGATAACAGTTGCGCCCATCAAGCAGATTTGGGGTTGTTCTTGCTTGAAGAGGTTAATCAAAATCGAAGAGTGGGGCAACGATGTGTAGGGGAAAAGTCCGGGGGCGTCAAAGATGTGGAGCTTATCTACGCCGTAGGGCAAGATTTGCTGTTCCACTTTTCCCGTAATGCCACTTCCGGCAGCCACGGCTTCTAACTTCACGCCCAAAGTGTCCGCCAATTTGCGACCCTTCGAGAGGAGTTCCTGACTTACTTCGGCAACCTGCGTGCCTTCAAGTTCGCAGTAAACATATACACTGTTCATAGTCATTGTTTGCCTTAGTAAATTATCCAATAGTGTGATTTGCCAAGAGTTCTGCCATGAGTCCCTTGATATCTTCGTCCGAACCGGTGAGCACCTTGCTTTCCTTTGCCTTGAAGACAATATTTTCGATGCTCTTCACCTTCGTGGGCGAACCCGAAAGTCCGCACTGCGCGAGGTCGGCATTCACATCGGCGCAAGAGATTTGACCAAGCGTGAGCCAAGGTTTCTTTTCGTACTC
>CALFGU010000025.1 GCA_937877685.1 uncultured Prevotella sp. | reverse complement strand
GAATGAAGTGCAGTTGCCCATTGCTGAAGAAGATTATATCCCCCGTATCAAGTTTACAAGTGACCCCGAAAAACTTGCTATCGTAACGCTCAACCGTCACCAAAGTGTGATGAACATTTACATGGCAAATCCTCGTTCAACGGTGTGCAAACTTGTGCTCAACGAAGCAAACTCTGAGGGGAAGTATATTAAGGAAGACGCATATAGCGCCCTGAAATTCTTTGACGGCGGTTTTGCAATGGTGTCTGACCGCACAAACTTCCGTCACATCTATTTGTACAACCTTAATGGGCAACTCATGCGCCAGATTACGAGTGGCAACTACGATGTTACTGACTTTTATGGCTACGATACCGCTACAGGAAAGTGTTACTACGCTTCGTGTCAAGAAAGTCCGCTTCGCCGTGCCGTTTATGTCACTGATAAGAAAGGAAAGACTACAAAACTTTCTACACAAGTGGGTACCAACGCAGCAACGTTCTCTACAAACTTCAAGTATTTCATGAATGTCTACTCAGCTGCAGGTGTTCCTCCCGTGACCACTTTGTGTGACGAGAAAGGTAAGACATTGACGACTCTTATTGACAATGCTTCTTTGCGACAAAAGGTGGAGACTGTCAGCAGTAAGATTGAATTCTTTACCTTCATCACTGGCGATGGCGTTAGTCTTAATGGTTGGATGCTAAAACCCCGCAATTTTGATGCAACTAAGCGTTACCCCGTAATCATGTACCAATACTCAGGTCCTGGTTCACAGGAAGTAAAAGACGCTTGGGGACTTGGTATGTATGGCGGTGCACTCTATGAAAGTTATATGGCGCAACAGGGATTCATCTTTGTATGTGTTGACGGACGTGGCACAGGTGCACGCGGTTCTGAATTTGAAAAATGTACCTACCTACAATTAGGGTATCTTGAGTCAAGAGACCAAGTTGAAACAGCCATCTATCTCGGTTCGCTTCCCTATGTCGATGCGCAAAACATCGCCATTTGGGGTTGGAGCTTCGGAGGATTCAATACACTTATGGCAATGTCGGAAGGGCGTCCTGTCTTCAAAGCAGGTGTAGCAGTTGCAGCACCC
>CALFGU010000024.1 GCA_937877685.1 uncultured Prevotella sp. | reverse complement strand
CCGCAAGGCTGGCATGATTGCCATGCGGAGCATCGGTGAGAACAAGGCCGACTTCAAGATTCTCGCGGAGCAGTTGGACCAGACGCAGACGAAGGTGCTTGTGGACCGCTTGTACGACCAGGCCCTTCGCATCGCGGCTATGCCAGCCCGTTCCTCCGGGCAGTCCACGCAGTCCACTACGGGCGCGGCTGTTCTCGCAAACTTCGGTTGGTATCAAGCCGACTGCGCGGCGCGGAACACCGAGGACCTCTATCACGAAAGCAATCGCCAGTTCGATGCCATCATGGTGGACATCCTCAAGCGCAAGGGCCTCTTGGACATCGACCTCAACGACTTTGAGGCACAGTTCTCTCATGGTGAGACTGCAAATGTCCAAGCCAAGGCGCAGGCGTTCCAGACGCTGATGGCAGCGGGTATGCATCCCGAACTTGCGATGGCGAAGAGGGGCATCTCCAATGACCCCGTCAAGGATGCGGCGCTCTCCCAGAAGTACATCGAGATGATTTGGGGTGACCCGTCCAAGGCTGTCGAGGCCGAGCAGACCAACGGCGGTCAAGGTGAGGCCACCATCATCGAGGAAGACCGAGACACGGGTGAGAACGATACGGGTGGTGCGGTGTGATTAAACTCTCCATCCTTGTCCCCGTTTGGAACCAAGAGGAACTCGTCATCCGTGCGCTCGATAGTGTTCCGCGCAGAGAGGGCATCGAAGTCCTGGTCTGTGATGACGGGTCTACGGACAAGACGCTTGCAAATGTCCGAGCATACGCAAAGGCCAGCAAGGACCTCAATATCCGAATCCTCCACAACAAGGAGAACAAGGGCCTCGGCTATACCAAGAACAAGTTGTACGACAACGCCAATGGCGAGTATGTTTACGAACTCGACTCTGATGACTATCTGATTACTGACGAGTTCACCCGCGCATTGTCTTGGCTTGACGGCACAGACCTTGTGTTCGTGAACCTCCGCATCAATGACGGACGGACGCTTGTTCTGAACGAGAACACTAAGGCCACTTGGGTTGGCGGCGCGAGTAAGTTTGTCCGGCGCGAGTATCTGGGCGATATCCGATGCGAGGAAGTGCGGGTCTTTGAGGACATCATCGTCAACAAGGCCCTCCTCGCAAAGCCGCACACGGAGAAGTACACGGGCATGACCGTCTACCACTACAACTGGCCCCGCGAGGGGAGCCTATGTTGGCTTGGTTCAAGAGGACTCCTCAAATGATGACCAATGTTTTCTACTTCGATCAGATTAACTCTATCGGAGGAATCGAAACCTTCTTCTATCAACTCGGCAAGAAGTACGGCAAGGACTACGACATCGCGCTCCTCTACCGCGAGGGTGACGCGAACCAGATTCGGAGGCTTGCTCAGTACATTCGCGTGAAGAAGTATCGGGACGGTCAGCGCATCAGATGCAAACGGGCGTTCTGCTGTTTCCAGTCAAACATACTTGACCATATCGATGCTGACGAATACTACCAGATTCTCCACGGTGACTACACCGCGATGCGTGTGTACCCCAAGGATCACCCGAAGATTCAAGGCCGCATTGCTGTGAGCGAAGTTGTGCGCGACTCCTACCACAAGGCCAAGGGAATTGACAGCATCGTCAGTTACAACCCGTTCACGCCGGAGAAGCCGCGTAAGGTGCTGACCCTTGTGAGCGCAACGAGGCTGACCGCCGAAAAGGGCTGGAACAGGATGGTTTCTCTCGCGGAGCAGTTGGACAAGGCCGGAGTACCGTTCACTTGGACGGTCTACACCGACAGCCCGAACAGGGACCCAGTCAACCGCTCCATCACGCTTAAACCGCCGCGCCTCGATGTGCTGGACTTCATCGCCAACGCTGACTACTTTGTGCAACTGTCCGACTGCGAGGGCTACTGCTACTCAATCGTGGAGGCCCTGTCGGTTGGCACTCCCGTCATCGTCACGGATATCCCCGTGGTGCGCGAGATAGGCGTACTTAACGGCAAAAACGGATGGATTTTGCCGATGAGTATGCAAAACTTGCCGATAGCCGAGATTTGTAAGGGACTCAAAAAGTTCCAGTACAAGCCGCTTGAGGACAAGTGGGGAGAACTTCTCGCCAAGGGCAAGCCCGAAGACGAGGAGGACGCGACTAAGAACGCATGGGTCCGTTGCCGCAAGGTCTACTTCGACATGGAGTTCGGACGCATGATGGACTACGGAGAAGAGTGGGAGTGCGATATCAAACGCGCATACCATCTGGAAGACCTCAATCTTGTTGATGTAATCGAGTGTTGACTATGACGAGTCTGATGCCTTTTGACGAACTGAATAGTTTTAGGGCATCCCTCCCGCAGTTCTTTGAAGACGGGCGCATCAAGTCCGAGGAAGACCTCGACTCGCTCCTGGATATGATGGAAGACCTCTTCCTGTTGGCCTACGCGAACGGGGTGGAGGGGACAAACGAGGCCCTTTCATCCAACATCTATCCGTCTTTGGACGATGTGATGCGCGTTGTGGACAAAAAGGTGGAGGGGAAGACTTGGAGAGAGCGCGTAAAGGACTATTACGCAAATGGCGGTACAGAGGCCGACATCGTGCGGATAGCGGAAACCGAGGCACACAGGGACTCCAACGAAGCCGCATACAATACTGCGCGGGCGGCGGGAGCAACGAGCAAGACTTGGCGAACGATGGAAGATGACCGCGTTCGTGATACGCATTTTTGGCTTGACGGCGTTTCTGCTCCCATAGACGGAGAGTTCTACAACTACAAGGGAGAAAGCACCCAGTTCCCCGGTCAATGGGGAATAGCGGAAGAAGATTGCGGGTGTAGATGTTGGGTCACTTACGAAAAATAATTTCATAAGCAAGAGGGAAACGCATGGCGGGGCATACTCCCGCCGCCCTCTCATTCTTAAGAGAGGACTTTTGCTATGGAAGAAATATGGAAACCCGTTGCCGGTTTTGAGGGTTTGTATGAGGTTAGCAATTACGGACGAGTTTATAGCGTAAAAAGCAACCTTATTTTGAAACAAAACGGGATATGGCGTAATCGAGCATATTGTGGAGTTTCGTTGTATAACGGAAAGTTTCACACGAAAGCGGTACACAGACTTGTTGCTGAAGCGTTTATTCCAAATCCTAATGGTTATCCGCAAGTGAACCACATTGATGAAAACCCGTCTAACAATCGGGCTGACAATCTTGAATGGTGTACAAGCAAGCAAAATAACAACCACGGGACAAGAAACCAAAGGATAAGCGAAAGCGGAAGAAAAAGCGAAAAAAGAAAGAAAAGGGAAATCGCGCAGTACACATTAGATGGAAAGCTTGTAAGAACTTTTGCAAGTGCTACGGAGGCAAGTCGAGAGGGATTTACAAAAAGCCATATATTGGATTGCGCGAAGGGATTGAGTAGGTACTCCCATTCGCAGGGATATGTTTGGGAGTTCGTAGGAGAAGGAGATAAATGAGCAGTTTAGATATAATTGTTCCGCACTACCATGAGCCGTGGAAGATTTGTAAGCCGCTGTTTGACAGCATCGCGCTTCAGAGAGGAATCAACTTTGAGGACATCTCCGTAATCGTTGTGAACGATGGGGATGATGTGGTTTTTCCCAATGGCACATTCCTCCAATATCCGTACAGGGTTGAGTACATCGTCAAGGAGCATAGTGGTCTATCCTCTACGCGAAATTGTGGATTAGACAATTCCGATGCTGATTATGTGATGTTCTGCGACTCTGACGATATGTTCATCAACGCTCTTGCGCTCAAGATGATTTGGATGGAGATGGAGCGCGAGAGAAACATTATCAACCCCGTCTTCCTTGAGGAGTCTTATGACCCCAAAAAGGACGAGATGGTTTACATCACGCACAAAAGCGATGCGACCTTCATTCACGGCAAGGCTTACCGCCGCGCTCTGTTAGCCGAAAAGGGGATTCGTTTTCCCGATGGGCTGAACCTTCACGAAGACGGGTGCTTTAACTCGCTTGCCATCTGCACGGGACAGGACGCGATTGTGGAAATCAACACGCCGCTTTATCTGTGGGCATGGAATCCCGACAGCACCGTGCGGCATGAGCCGTACTTTGTGGTACGCACCTATGACAAGCTGTGCGAGTCTTGGCGGCGCGGCCTTAAATGGCTGAAAGACCACGGCTATGAAAAGCCCTGGGATGTCAAGCTCTGGTGTCTCGGTAACGAGATGGATGGTAGTTGGCAAATCGGACATAAAAATGCCTATGAATATGGTAGAGCCGCAAACGAAGCGGCAAAGGTTATGAAAATGGTTGACCCGACTATTGAAACTGTTTTGTGTGGTAGCTCAAACAGAACTATGGATACATTTGGTCACTGGGAAGCAGAAACCTTACAAGAGGCATTCTGGAATGTTGACTATGTTTCACTTCATCAGTATTTTGACAATAAGCTTGACGATACACCAAGCTTCCTTGCAAAAAATATGGTTATGGATGATTTTATTGATACAGTAATTTCAATCTGTGACTATGTAAAAGGTTTAAAAAGAGCAAAGAAACAAATCAATCTTTCATTTGACGAATGGAATGTGTGGTATCACTCAAATAATACACCATTTGAAAGATGGTCAAAAGCACCTTGCCAGTTAGAAGATATTTATAACTTTGAAGATGCATTATTAGTTGGTTTAATGCTTATTTCTCTCGTTCGTAGAGCTGACAGAGTTAAAATAGGTTGCCTTGCTCAACTTGTTAACGTTATTGCACCTATTATGACAGAAACTGGCGGTGGAATTTTCGAACAGACTATTTTCTACCCATTTATGCATTTTTCAAATTACGGTAGAGGTACAACACTTCTTTCAAAAATCAGTTGTGACAAGCACGACACAAAGGAGTTTACAGATGTTCCAGATTTAGACGGTATTGCTGTACTTTCTGACGAAGAGGACGCACTTACAATTTTCGCAGTAAACAGAAGCTTTACAGAAGATTACGAGCTTTCTGTTGATATGCTCGATTTTGGTGGCTTTAAACCGGTAGAACATATTGAAATGGCAGGCTTCGGTCTTAAAGAAACAAACTCAATTGTTTCTGCACCTGTTAAACCAAGTAATGCGGCTTTACCAGAAATTGACGGAAGAAATGCAAAAATACATATCAAACCACTTTCCTGGAATGTTATTAGATTTAAGAAGGATAACCAATAATGAGTTTTGATTACAGAGAAGCAGCAAAAAAGAATATTTTAGTAGTGGCACACAGAGGTGTAAGTGCAGGTAATATTCCTTGTAACACTTTACCCGCTTACGAAATTGCACTAAAGCAGGGTGCAGATGTTATTGAAATGGATGTTGATATGAGTGCTGATGGTGAATTAGTAGTATTTCACCCAGGCAGAGAATTTGAACACCTTTCAATAGCAGAAAGTTTCGAAAATGCAACTTGGGATGATATAAGCCGTTATCGTTATGTTAATGCAGGGGAAAGATGCCCGACACAATTCGGTGTATTAAAATTCGATGATTTTTTAGAGAATTTTAAAGACAGATGTTTTATAAATGTAGATAAATTCTGGGAGCATCCACAAGAAATTTATAATGCAATTCACAAGCATAATATGGATAGTCAGGTTATTGTAAAATCTGCACCATCAGACGAAGTTTTCAGAGTGTTGGAAGAGGTTGCACCACATTTACAATTTATGCCGATTGTGAGCGAAGAGCATAAATTTCACGAAATTTTAAAATCAAAAAATCTCAATTACATTGGTGCAGAGGTGCTTTTCACATCTGACGAAAGTGAAGTTGCAAGTGACGAGTTTATCGAAATGATGCATAAAGATGAAAAGCTTGTCTGGGTTAATGCAATTATTTATAATTATCGTGAGCAATTGGCGGCAGGTCATTCAGATGATACTGCACTTACAGAGTCAATGGATAAGGGCTGGGGTTGGCTCAGCGACAAGGGGTTTGATTTTATTCAGACCGACTGGCCTTTAATGCTTATTGATTATCTCAAAAAAAGCGGTAAATATTACAGATAACAACAAAAAGAGTGAATAAATATCCATTTTCGACATTTTTCGACAAAGATAATTCATTCTTTTTATATTTCAGGAGAATATAAAACCGTTTTTGTCGAAAGTATTGACTTCACTTTGTATGATAGTATAATTATAGGGCAAAAGAGAATAGTAAAGAAGGCTTGTGGATGGGTAGATTGACAGTGCTATTTGCAGATGATTTTGACGAAGTTTCAAAAAGATTTTGTGAGTATAAAAATTTAGGGTTCGATTATAGAACCTGCGAAAAAGATGGCAGTATAGTTTTAGATGAACTTCGTAAAAATCCTGTTGATGTAGTTGTTATGGATTTTGTTATGAAGGGTATAGACGCTTTAGGTGTTTTAGAGCGTATGAGAACAATAAATCCGTTATATGCTCCCGCAGTAATTATTC
>CALFGU010000023.1 GCA_937877685.1 uncultured Prevotella sp. | reverse complement strand
GCAATCAACTCTGCGGGACCGCTTACGAACACAGCGCCAACGAGTATCATCAGTATCATCGTAAAGATGGTCATAACCCTCTTTGTGCGCATTCCCAAATAGCGCCCCACAATTTCGGGCAGACTCTCTCCGCCATTTCTAATAGACAAGGCGCCCGAGAAGAAGTCGTGCACCGCCCCGGCAAAGATAGTTCCGAACACAATCCAGAGATAAGATGCCGTGCCAAACTGCGCACCCATAATCGCACCAAAGATAGGACCGAGACCCGCAATGTTCAAGAACTGAATCATAAAGATTTTCCAATTCGGCAGGGGCACAAAATCAACCCCGTCTGCCTTCGTAAGGGCAGGCGTCTGTCGGTTGTCAGGACCAAAGACTCGATTTACGTAGGAACCATAAATCCAATAGCCAAGTATGAGCACAACGAGTGCGATGGTAAAAGTAATCATGAGAGTGAGAAGTTAAGAGTGAGTAGTTAGGAGTTGGCTGCGTTGATGCTGAAGAGGGACTGTCAAGTGGAAGTCAGTAAAACCTCTCGGGACAATTCTTATATGAGTCCTTAAAATAGGGTGGGGCGCTGGCGCTTCTGAACAGGTCGTAACAAACCCTCAAATTGTGCGCCTTATTTGGGTACTTAGGGCGCATTGTTTAAGCCTTTGTGCGCCGTAAGATAGATACTGTTTTCGAGATAAGTAAAGTGGCGCGAAACGACTATAGATTTTCGAACGACATTTCTACGTTTACGCTCTAAATTAAGCAACCCTTGAAGCACAACTTGTCAGCAAAATTCGTGGATTTTAGGGAGATAAACAAGCATTTACGCCACATTTTCATCTTGCAGTTTATTTTTATTCTCACGCAAAGACGCAAAGAGGCGCAAAGTTTTTACTCATACATTGTAGTCCTCTTGCAAAAGTTCTTTGCGATACTTTGCGCCTTTGCGTGAGACAAAACTGTACCCAGAATTTTCTTCCTCGCAAGGGAGTTTGATTTTATTTTCCTGAGTAAACTCCTATATGAATACTCATAATTATGTACCTTTGACGCGAGGAAACAATATTTTTCCGCAATTCTTTCACCTCCACTATGATTACGACAATGAAGAAACACATTCTCCTTTCGCTCTTCGCGCTCTTCTCTTTGACGGGCGCGGCTCAAGTAATAAATTCTTCTGACGTGCTGATTGGGGCATGGTCGGGCAAACTCAAGGTAGGGCCTACGGAACTCACTTTGGTGCTTCACATCAAACAGGGCGATGGATACTTAGAATGCTCGTTAGACAGTCCCGACCAAGGGGCAAAGGGTATCAGTCTGTTTAAAGAACACGTGACCGACGATTCGCTCTCGGTGAAGGCCACCCAACTGGGTGCCACATATCGCGCACGCATAGCAGACGGCAAAATGGTAGGCACCTTTTCGCAGATGGGCATGAACTTCACGCTGACACTAACAAAGGGAACCTACGAAGTGCGTCGGCCTCAGCATCCCGCCGAACCCTATCCCTACAGAACGGAAGAGGTTACCTTCGTCAACAAAGCAGACCACGCCACATTGGCAGGCACCTTGACCTATCCCGTAGGCTTTGAGGCGGGGCAGGGAGTGCCTGTTGTCGTACTCGTTTCGGGAAGCGGCCTACAGAATCGCGATGAAGAGATTTTCAATCACAAACCCTTCCTCGTCATTGCCGACTACTTGGCGCGCCATGGCATTGCCTCGCTCCGCTATGACGACCGCGCGTTCGGGGCTTCCACTGGAGGAGACCGCATTCACAATCAAGCCACTACGCTTGACTACAAACGCGACGCCATCTCTGCTATAGAATTTCTTAAAGCGCGAAACGAGTTTGGACAGATTGGAGTCATTGGTCATAGTGAGGGAGGCTGTATCGCCTTTATGTTGGGAAGTGAAAAATGTGTGGATTTCGCCATCAGCATGGCGGGAACGGGTGTGAAGGGTGACTTGGTGCTGACCTCACAAGCCAATGCCATTCTTCAACATCAGGGACAGACTGCCACTTTAACCGTTGAGCAATGCCGCCAAAACGCATTGATGGTGCCGAGTGAGTGGATGCGCTGGTTTTTGGATTATGATCCTACTGCCGACATCTCATCGGCAAAATGCCCTGTCTTTGCCCTTAATGGCGATAAGGACTTGCAGGTGATTTCATCCCTCAACCTCACCGCCATAAAGGAGAAACTTCCCGAAAACAACAACTCGCTCGTGAAGGAATATGTGGGTCTCAACCACCTCTTCCAGCATTGCAAAACAGGAATGCCCACGGAATATAACGCCATTGAGGAAACCATTTCCGAAGAAGTGTTACACGACATCGCAACATGGATTCAGGCTTTGCCAAAATAAAGTTGAAGCAAACCAAGAGTGGGAGTTACGAGATAACTGCCCACTCTTTTTGAACCTATTCACAAGTGTCGTTTTTTTACACAATGACATATTCCCCTGAGCGTTAAGTCATAAGAAGCGTAATTTTCTTTACTTTTTTTAAGAAAAAATAACCATATAACAGATAAATGTTTAATTTTGCACCGAAAGCGGTTCGTACCGCTTTTTTTATTTTCAAAGTCTAAACTGACTCATTTATTATAATATATAGTAGTCATCGCTGGGCTTTTAAGCAAGTGCCCCGACAGCGAGTCAGTTTCATACTAAAGAAAAACACAAACTAGAACATTTATTTTTTTATTAACTAAACTATAATCAGTATGAAGAAATTCTACACGCTTCTCACGCTCTGCCTTGCCTTCCTTGGCATCGCAACAGCAACTGCTCAGAATGCTCCTGAGCTTTCAAACGAGAAGGCCTACACAGTGAAGAACAGTCGTTCTGCGTGGGTCACTTCAACTGAAGCACTCAAGACAATCTCTGACTTGGGTATTTCAGAAGATGCTGCTGATGCAAATCAGCAATTTGCTTTCCTTACTAACGATGAGGGTGAAACGTATTACCTCTACAGTGTAGGTCAGCAGAAGTTTATTAACAACGACGGTACGCTCAGCGCTACTGCAGATTTTCCCATTTATTTTAAGAAGGGTAACGCAGAAGGCACTTTCGTAGCTTACTTCGACGGTAGCCACTATGTAAACATCGGTGGTAGCAAACAAATGGAAGTTAACGGCTGGAGCACTGCTGACGCTGGTAATTCTAACGTATTTACAATTGCAGCCGACTTCGATCCCACAGAAGCACTTAAGGCACTTCCCGCTCCCGTTGTTCCCGAATATCCTTTCATTAAGAGCGTTAGCGAATTGAGCAACAACAAGCTCTACACCGTAGTTCAGAAGAGCCACAGCAAAGGTGCTACTTCTTGGGCTATTGCTGCTGGTGGCGATGCGTTTGTTTCAAGCAAGCAGGTAGAAGGTGCTGTTGCTGGTCAGGCAGATGACACAAAGCAGCAGTTTGCTTTCCTCACTTATGAAGAAAAGATTTACCTCTATCACCCTGCTGAAAAGAAGTTCGTGAACAAAGACGCTTCACTCAGTGCTACTCCTGTTGACGCAATCACACTTTTGGATGGTGCGTTTAAGAACACATTCATGGTGAAGTTTGACGATTCACACTACGTAAACGTAAATGGTGAACAAAACATGGGTATCGACGGTTGGAGTGCGGCTGACGGTGGTAACTCTTGCACAATTTCTGCCGTTGCTGACTTCGACCCCACAGAAGTTCTCAAGCTCTTTATTGTCCCCACTACAATTGAAAACGCAGGTGGCGTAAATGGTCAGATTTGTACTACAACAAGCAGTCTTGAAATTACATTCAGCGCTCCCATTGCTAAGGTAAACATGGTTGCTTTACAGTCTATGTTTGGCGAATTCCCCCCCATGACTGAAGGCACTGACTACAGTTTCAATGAAAACGTATTGACAATTAACGTTCCCACTCAGTATCTTGAAAATGCAGTGAACGTTCCTGAAGAATACCGTGTGCTTATCCTCGCTCTTAATGTAGAAGATGCTTTTGGTAACGTCGTTACTTACAGCAACAGCACTTACTATCCTCAGGAAGCTGCAGAACAAATGAACATGAGTTTCCTTCAGTATGCAGTCATTCCCGCTACTAAGGTTGTCGCAATTTCTCCTGAATGTGGCAAACTCGAAGAAGGTATGCCCGCAAGCATCACTCTCACATTCACAGACGAAATCAAGGCTCTTGAGTTTGGTCAACTCCGCACAAATGCTACAGGTCGCGCGGGTTACACATTCACTGAAGAAGACTACACTATCGCAGGTAAGGAATTGACACTTAACCTTCCTGAAAACCTTGTTGCAGGTCAGCCCAACTTGAACATCACGCTCAGCGTTGCAGATAAGAACGGCATGTACGTAACTTATGCATCTAACCCCGACTATGCAACTGATGGTTACATCACACTCGAATACACCGCTCCCATTAAGGCAGACCTCTTCGCAATGGAATCTTCTGACCCCGCAGCTGGTAATGTAGAAAAGCTCGATGTGATTAACGTGACATTTGGTAATCCTAACTACACACCCCAATTCCCCGGACAGACACAGATTGTAGGTGGTATCGACGCTTCTAAGGAAGTTGCAGTTGTAGATGCTGAAGGCAATGTTGTAACTACTGCAACAATGGAAATCGTTCAGGCAAATGGTTGGAACTCTAACACAGTGAAGTTCACACTTGCTGCTCCCATCACAGAAGTAGGCACTTACACTCTCGTTATTCCTGCTGCTACTGTTTACAATGAGCAGTATGATGAATACGCAGAAGACTTTGGTGTAAACTGGGGCGCTATTTACAACCCCGAAGTGCGCATTGCTTACACTATTGCTGCTCCTGATGGCATCAATAACATCACTGTAAACGGCAATGTTGAGGTTTACACTCTCGACGGTCGCAAGGTGAAGAACCCCACTAAGGGTATCTACGTTGTGAATGGTAAGAAGGTTTACGTAAAGTAACATCCATTTTAGACAAATCCACTCCCACTAAAAGGGAGAAAGCAAAACAAGAAAAAGAGAGCATGCTTTAAGCATGCTCTCTTTTCTTTATAATTCCTATTGTGCAACTAACCGTGCCGCATATCCTCCGTTGCGCACCATTCGAAGCTTGATAACGTCGCCGCGACGAACAATTTGTTCACGCTTGACGTAATGCAGGGCTTGGCGGTCGGCATTCACTCCGTCTTCAAAAGCGGTTAACGTGAAGGTGGTTCCTTCGGGAAGGAAATCAAGTTTTACGTCGAGCTCCAAGGGGGATTGGCGCTCTGCCGTCATCCCTCCGATAAACCATTCGTCACCGCTCCGTTTGGCTATTACTACATGATCGCCAAGTTTTGCAGAGAGCACTTTCGTGTCGTCCCAAAGTACGGGAACTGAAGCTATGAACTGCGTACACTCGTCATTGTTATAATAGAGCGTAGGATTATCTGCCAACATTTGAAGCCCTGACTCAAACACCACGAAGAGTGCCAGCTGGTAAGCGCGCGTACCGATGCTTCCTGAATTAGGGCGTCGCGCCGAATAATTGTCGGGTTGCATGCTAAACATTGCGCCTGGAGTGTATTCCATAGGGCCTACGGCATTGCGGATGAACGGAAGGTAGATGCTGTTCTCAGGCTTGCAATTCCCCATTTGCTCCATGCCCACAACGCCTTCGTAGGATAGCAAGTTGGGGTACACGTATTCAAGTCCCGCAGGTTTGAAGGCGCCATGATAATCTACGAAGATATGATGCCTTGCAGCTTCCCTAACGGTGCGCTCATAGAAGTTGACCATCCATTGGTCGCTACGGTCCATAAAATCTATCTTCACCCCCTTCACGCCCCACTTTTCGAATTGTGCAAACAATCCAGGATTTGCTTCTACACACCGCCAGGTGAGCCAAAGTATGACTCCTACCCCTACCTTATTGCCATAGGCTATAATCTCGCGTAAATCGCAATCGGGGTTAGGGGTAAAGGCGTCCATATTATCCTTTGCCCAGCCTTCGTCCATTACGATATATTCAATGCCGTATTTCGAAGCGAAATCCATAAAGTACTTATAGGTTTCCACGTTCAATCCAGCCTTAAAATCTACGTGGGGACCGTAAGGAATGGCGCCGTTCCACCATTCCCAACTTGCCTGCCCTGGCTTAATCCATGACACATCTTCCAACTTGTTATCTTGCGACAAACGACAGGTCATTGTATTCTCAATCAACCCTGCATCCTTGCTCGTAATGACAAAGTAGCGCCAAGGGAAGGTGCGTGTGCCCGAAGTTTTTGCGATATAGCGCTCACGAAGCAACACGTCGGTGCTCTTGTCGCTACGAGGCTTCTCAACCGCAGGAACTCTGGGAAATACAGAAGACACGCCGTCGGCATCATTACTGCGAAAGAAAACGGCAGGATAGTCTATGAGGTCGGCTTCACTCATCAATATATTTGTGCCAGCGGGAGTTGTCGCCAAAATCGGATAGTGAGCCATCTTTTGATAACTGTGCCAATCTGCCACCTTTGTGAAAGCATAACGTTCTTCATAAGATGTGCGATAACGGTCGCTCTGTTGCAGCACCAACTGGGTGTCGTGAGGAAAATACACGGTAATATCCTCGTGGTTTACTTGAATGGTCCCCTTCAAAACCGTCTCAAATCTATAAGCGATACCATCATTGAAGACTCTAAACGTCACGGCATACCCCTCCTTCATCTGAAGTTTCAGTTCGTTATATTCGTTGGGAACTTCGGCGTATTTGAAATGTAAGAAGGGGCGTTTCATTTCACATACGGAGCGCTCCGTTGCTTGCTTCAACTTGGGCGAAGAGCCTAGCACCTTTCCGTTTACATCAAGCGACAAACGGCAGGCATCAAGCACCAACTCTGTGCCATTATATACGCTATAAGTAATACCATCGGCAAGCGTTATTTCCACCTTAAGATTTTTATCGGGCGAACAAACCGTGCGCACTGACTGTGCCACAAGAGCTATACATCCCATTATGGAGGTTAGCAAAATAACCAAACTTCGCAACATAACTAATACGTCATTTAAGAAATGAATTGTAGAACTCGTGTCTAATGGGTTTTGAAGTATTTATTAAATAATTCTTCAGCTACGGAAATGGGGTCTTCTTTCGGGATTTGGGTAATCGTCTTGTTCCTGCTCCAACGGTCTTCCCACTGGAACCATTCGGGCGATGTTATGTTCTTCCCTTCTTCTAATGCTTTGAAGAAGATGTCCCAGCGTGCACGGTAGAAGTCGTTGAGCATACCGCCCCACTGACGACTCGAATAATCGTGCAAACGTCCACGTTCTGCACTCTGCTCTGGTCCCCAAACAGAAACCAACGTGCGTGCGTTCCACTCCATCCAATCTCTGTCAGCCTCGGTGGTGCCTTGCACTTCGTTACATACATTCCTTGCCGACTGTGTCCAAGTTTCTAACTTAAAGGGTTCCACCTGTGAGAGCAGGCGGTTAAGGTCAGTGAGGATGTTAAGGAAGACGGTGTAGCGCTCCTTAAAGGTTTCCATATCCTTGTTCTTATAACTTGTGGCGATATCCTTAAGGAGATAGTATGTAGAATCGGTAAGCGTTTGTCGCACCACGTCCGTCACGTCGTATTCGTAGTTTACATTTCCCCTAAAGCGGTCTTTCTCCTGAAGCATCAGACGCGCTACCTCACGCACCTTGCGAATGTCGTGATAAATTTTTGTCGTTCCCCACCCCGACACACGTGTTACGTTAAGCGAGGGACGCGCACAGATTACAGCCTCAACATCTTGCATGGGTTGGGGACAATTTAACACCGATTTCGCCAAGATTTCCAACCCCTTCTCCATCGCCTCGCTCTTCGCTCCATAGCGCGCCTCAGCATATCGCTTCACCCAATCCTTAGTTTCTTCTCGCTCCATCCACGGCAATTCAAACAGCAGGTCATAAAGGATAGGGCTCGTTTCCAATCCCTCAGGGATAGCGCCAATACCCTTTGCTCCATTAGGATATTGCTCTAAAGCGTTGTAATAACTCTCCAACATGGTTTCGAAGCGCCCGTGCATGCCCGTTTTTCCGCCGAAATTGTGCAACATACACCAAACAAAGTCGTGTTCGGAGTAACCCTTCTGTTCTTTCCACTTTGCCAAACCTTCTGAATAAAGGTCGAGCACCAACAATCCGCCCTTAGGGAGGGTATCCAAAGCCTCTTGACGCGGATTTTCTCCCCAAGCCTGCATCGCCCACACTGCTCCAGGAGCATGCTTCTGCATCTCTTGATAAATGGTGTGAAAAGCCTCTTTAAGGTTGACACCATTCGTGCGCCCTCCTTCGTGGAAGGGGTCCATGCTATAGTATTTTGACTTGCCCATCACCTCCTCCAAATGTTTGTAATAGAGTTGGGCAATTTCGGCATAGCGCTCATCGGTGGGCAACAAGAAAGAGGGTCGGCGAAATCCCGAACACCAATTTCCTTGGTCGATAACCTGAACACCCATTTTCTCAGCGGCATTGCTGGGCAAGATACCTCCATAACCTGGCAATACAGGCTCCATACCGAGTTCGCGCATTCTGCCTAAAATAAACTGACAGAGGTTTTCCTGGCGCTCATACCACCAATCGGGATTCGGACCGCCCCATCCCTCAAGGTTATTCATCAGCCACCAAGCCTGAAACCCTGGTCCTGCCACAAATTTGTCAATATCCGCTCTGGAATATCCTGCCTCCGTAAGCATGTTCTTCCACACGACATCCGTACCTACGAGCGCCAAGGGTAAATTAATACCGTGGAGCGCCATCCAATCGATTTCCTGTTCCCAACGTTCTCGTGTCCAAAAGGCCATAGAGTAGGAGAAGGTGCAGTAATTCAGATAATACCTATGGTCAGCACTACACGTGCGTCTCTCTTTCTCCTTGGGAAGGGGGAAATCCACGTTGGTGAGGTCCGTAGTAAGGTTGTTCCACGAAAGGTTGACGTGCGCATAATGATTCAGATACCAACCAACCCCCGCAGTCAGTGCGCTGAGCGAACTTCCCTGAATAAAGGGTTTCCCTTTTTTAGTACTGATTTCAAAAACGTCCTTTCCGTCTTCCGAAAGCGACTTCTTCACTTGTGTCTCTATACGACTCGATGTGCCTTTACTCCCGATTCTGTCAAGCAGATCAGCCACCTGTTTCGGATTCTTTTGGCCGTAAGCAACTATGGTTGTGAGCACAATCAGAACAAATAAAAATCTCTTCATAAGTATAAAATATGGTAACGCGTTATATTTTGCAAAAGTACGTTTTTTGTAAATCCTATCACAAGTTATTCCTATTAAAAAAACGCCAACAATTCATCATCCGTCATTCTATAAAAATGAATGGGCACTTAGCGAAAACTAAGTAAGACTTAAACGAAATTAAGTAAGAAATAATTTTAACTAAGTTAGACTTTGTTTTTGCCCTTTCAGATATTTGCTTCACCCAAACTTTCTCGCTAAATTTGTAGAGTGGAAGCGTGGGGGACAACCTGCACTTACCCGCCACTAACAGAAACCGTAACTCCACCATCCCTATGAAGACGCTTTACTTGCTTGACGCCTACGCGCTCATCTTCCGTGCATACTACGCCCTTATTCGTACTCCGCGCATCAACTCAAAGGGCGAAAACACAAGTGCTATTTTCGGCTTCATCAACACCCTTGAGGACATTCTCAAGTCGATGAACCCCGACTACATAGCCATAGCTTTTGACCCCGCTGGTCCAACCTTTCGCCACGAAGTCTATCCTGAATACAAGGCACAGCGTGAGGCGACTCCCGAAGATATTCGCCGCTCCGTGCCTATCATTAAGGAGGTGATTCGTGCCTATAACATTCCCATCCTTGAGGTTATGGGTTACGAGGCCGACGACGTTATTGGCACCGTAGCGAAATATGCTGCCGCCCAAGGCTTAGACGTGCGCATGGTAACGCCGGATAAGGACTACGCACAGTTGGTGGAGGAACACATTCTGATGTGCCGTCCGGGCAATGGCGCAAAGGGGATGGAGATTCTCGGACCTGCCGAGGTGTGCGAGAAGTATGGTCTCACGTCTCCCTTGCAGGTCATCGATATGCTTGGATTGATGGGTGACTCATCGGACAACATCCCCGGCTGCCCGGGAGTGGGGGAGAAGACGGCTACGAAGTTGATTCAGGAATTCGGTTCTGTGGAAAATCTCTTGGCAAGCACCGACCAATTAAAGGGGGCGATGCAGAAGAAGGTGGCGGAGAATGCCGAGAAAATCAGTTTCTCAAAATTCTTGGTGACCATCAAGACGGACGTTCCTATGGAAATCGACTTGGAAAGTCTCGTGCGCCACGAACCCGACGCCGCTGCCTTGCAACGAATCTTTGAAGAGCAGGAATTTCGCGCCTTGAGTCAGCGCCTCTTTGGCACTCCCGCGCCCGCTACTGAGACGAAGAAACCTGCAACTCCCACACCCGCGCCCAATACTCCCGTTCAGCTCGACCTCTTTGGCAATCCCGTAGCAGCGGCTCCCATCCAGCAGGATTTGTTTGCGCAACCCGAAGCGGAA
>CALFGU010000022.1 GCA_937877685.1 uncultured Prevotella sp. | reverse complement strand
ATAAGTGTGGGGTCATCCTTAATGACCATGGGAGCAGAGGGCACAATGAGGTGACCTTGTTGCTCAAAAAACTTTTTATACGATTCACGTATTTCTTTTGCTGTCATCATAATGGTATAGCGTGGGGCTATGTTATTTTTAAGTGAATGATTGGATGTGTACGCGTATATATAATATAATGTGTAGGTAATTTCAGCGTGCACGTTTGGGGTCGTGGGGCGCAGTCTTGGCGAATGGTTGGGTCACTTCAGAACCTTAAACTTCTTAACTTCAGAACTTCAACCTCTTACTTCAGAACTTCAAACCTCTTAACCTCAGAACCTTCAACTTCCTAACCTTTAAGGCACTACAAAGTTACTTATTGTGCGTTCAAAGTTACTTATTGTGCGCGGGAAATTACTTTTTGTTTTTCCTATTATAGATATGCTCTTCGTAAGGTTATTTTTATGGCGTGTACAAAGGCAGAGCCCTGATTGCGCTCCGCATCCGGCTCTGCCTTTGTTATGCTGAGAAGATAAGGTTACTACTTCTTACCGAAGAGTCCCTTTCTCTTTTTCTTGCCATGGTTTTCGCCGTAACCGTAACCGTAAGAATAACCGTAACCATAGCCATATCCGTAACTCTTACGGAGGTCAATGTCGTTAAGAACGAGAGCCATGTTACGCAATTTCTTGTCGCGGTTCAACTTGTCGAGTTGTGGGAGGAACGAAAGTTCTTCAACACCCATGCGGATAACGAAGAGTGTCACGTCTGCTACACGGTCAACGATGCTTGCGTCAGCTACGGAGAGCATAGGCGTAGTGTCGATAACGATATAGTCATACGTTTGCTTCGCTTCTTCAATAAGTTCTTCCAAACGTGAAGACATCAACAACTCTGTGGGGTTGGGGGGCATAATACCGCCAGGGAGGAAGTCTACACCGGGATAAACACTATCCTTTTCAACGTATGAAGCAAGACTTCTTGTACTTGCCTCTTCGTTAAGATAAGAAGTCAAACCTTGACGCTTCGTGTTTGAGAGCGCACGACTGATAGAGCGCTTACGGATGTCGGCATCCACGATAAGAACTCTCTTTTCCGCCATACCAAGTACGGTAGCGAGGTTCTTAGAAGTAAATGACTTACCCTGGTGAGGTGTACTTGACGTTACAACATACACCTTAGCGTTGTGGCGGAAGAAATCCAACTGATAGCGCAACACACGGAATGCCTCGGCAATAGGAGAGTCAGATTTAACATCCGCAATGGTTTGCGCATCTTGGTGATTTTTCCATTCAGGAATTTCACCCACGATGGGCACACTTGTTGCCTTTTCAATATCATGGCGACGCTTTGCCTTAGTATTGAATTGTTCGAGGAGGAACAAGATACCAGCGGGGATAAGCAAACCAATGATGAAACTTGCAAAGAGAATGATTGAACGGCGAGGGCTAATGGGGTTAGTGCCTGCCATAGGTTCTTCAACAAGACGTACATTCGCTTCTTCAATCGCCAACTGAAGGGCAACTTCTTCGCGTTTGTTCAAAAGGTAAGTGTAAAGCGTTTCCTTCAACAACTTTTGGCGCTCAATGTCAATAGCGCGGCGTTGCTTTTCAGGGAGTTTGTTGATGCGGGCATTAACCTTGTGGTTCTGCTTACGTGCATCAGCAAGTTTCAATTCGAGAGCCTTGATGTTGCTTTCTAAACCTGCCTTGATTGAAGCGTAAAGGCCGGTGATGTATTTATTTAATTCGCGAATACGAGGGTTTTGGTCTGAAGCGTTTTCCGTACGGCGTGTGCGCTCCATGAGTAATTTGTTGTATTCAGCGATTTGTGTT
Source organism: uncultured Prevotella sp. (assembly GCA_937877685.1). Taxonomy (GTDB): domain Bacteria; phylum Bacteroidota; class Bacteroidia; order Bacteroidales; family Bacteroidaceae; genus Alloprevotella. Next base: position 7,649 of record CALFGU010000022.1, on the reverse strand, counting down.
GCCAACGCTGTGCTTGCTGTTCCTAAACCTCCGAGAACGGGGATGGGTTGTTCGTCATTTGAGTGCTTGATTAAGTACTCTGTGAGGTAGTTTGACACAGCCAATTCTGTTTCCAAGGCGAGTAATTGCTTGCGTGCCTCGTTAGTTTCTGCGATGTAGGCAGAGGCGTCCATCTTGAGGTCAACAAGTTGGTTGGCTTCCATGAATGATTCGTAAGAATCTTCCACATCGTTAAGTTCCTTAGAAATCAAATCGATTCTGCTGTCGATAAATTCCGCCGTGCTTTGGGCAATGCGGTTTTTATATTCCACCGCGTCGCGCTTGTATGCTAAGAAGATTTCGTTCAAAACGTCGTTGGCGCGCGCTACGTTATCGTCGTTGCATGCCAAAACAATCAATGAACTTTCCTTGTCGTACTCTGACGCTGACATTCTAGCACGGAAAGCCTTTGTTGCACTCTTAATAGAACTGCGGTTTACAGTGATTTCACATTGAGTGAATTTGCCGTCCTTATCTTCAAGACTTTCGAAAATCTCTTCCTGCTTTGTCAAGCAGATAGGTCCGACAGGTGTTTCAAGCGCTGTGCCAAATTCACCCGTAAGTTTCTGTTCAAACTCCGTAGGTTCGGGAGCGCCTTCAAACAAAGCGGAAAGTTGGCGCAACTCATACTGAGTGGGGTTCAAAACCTTAACTTCGAAACGAACGAATTCAGGAACGCTGTCGCCAAACTCTGCTACGAAGGGTGTGCCACGATAAAGCGAGCGAGAATGGAGAGATTCTGCGATAGAATATTCTACGTTTAAGTCCAAACTATCAACTACGCGCTCCATCAAGCGGTAAGAAGAGAGTACGAAGATTTCATTCTTCAAATTGTCACCCACAGTAATACCGTTGAGTTCCAATAAGGAATTCATGTTGCCACGATTGTTTCTGCCGAAACTGCCCATTCCTGAAGGGTCCATGTTTTCGATAAGCATCACAGCCTGACTTTGGTAGATGCGAGGTTGACGTTGGAGGTAGATGTAACCACCAATTAAACACACAATGACTGACAGTACGAACCACCACCAATTCAATTTGAGGTGTCCGTAGCAAATCTTCATCAGATCGGTGAACTGCAATTCATTTTCCGATTCAATAGTGTTTTGCTTGTTGTTTTCCATATCCTTTAATTTGTTGTTTTCTTTCGTGTTAGGCGAATAGACACAATTGTGCCCATAGTTTGTGGCAAAGTTACGAATAATTTTACATTTAGTGTCCTTTTCTATGGCGAAAATAGCTGATTTTCGGCATAAAAAGATTAAAGTTGAAATTCTTGATTCTCACTTGTTGCGTTGTAAATTCAAATCGTTCGTCAAATATTCTCGTTCATTCGCCAATGAGTCGCCTAAAATTACGCCCTACAAATGCTTCAAATAGAGCGCTTCTAAACTCTTGAAAAATAACTTTATACAAATCGCTGAAAAAGAACCTTAAATAAGCGTTCTTAAGTGCCCAAATTGTTTTTCCTAAGTCTTAAATTAGAATCGCTAAATGAGTTATTGTTTTAGGTAGGTCGAAAATCCTTATAATTCCTAAAAAAATCTTAACTTTGCAGAGTCTTTTAACTGCTTATGACTTCAATACTTATAATCTATACTGGTGGTACTATCGGAATGATTGAGAATCCCGAGACGGGGGCGCTCGAAAATTTCGATATGGATCAGTTTCGCCACCACGTGCCCGAGCTCAAGCGTTTTAACTTCAACATTGATGCGATAACCTTTGAGTCGCCCATCGATTCTTCCGACATGGAGCCGCATTACTGGGTGAAAATCGCGAAGATGATTGAGGACAATTACGACAACTATAACGGTTTCGTTGTGCTACACGGCACAGACACGATGTCGTACACCGCTTCGGCGCTCAGCTTTATGTTGGAAAACCTCGGCAAACCCGTCATCGTGACCGGTTCTCAGTTGCCCATCGGTAAACTCCGCACTGACGGCAAGGAAAATCTCTTGACCTCCATCGAAATTGCCGCAGCGCGCAATGCACAAGGCGAACCCATGGTGCCCGAAGTGTGCATTTTCTTCCAAAGTGCCTTGATGCGTGGCAATCGTACCACAAAAATCAACGCCGAAGGGTTTAACGCCTTCCGAAGTTACAACTTCCCGCCCCTCGCAAAGGCAGGCATCCACATCAAATACGAAGCGCATCTCATACGTCGCCCTGACCCGTCAAAACCTTTCAAAGTGCATTACTTGCTTGACAATCACGTGGTCTTCCTTACGCTTTTCCCCGGCATTCGTGAAGAAGTGGTGGACCTCATTCCTCAAGTGAAGGGACTGAAGGCTGTAATCCTGAAAACTTATGGTGCAGGAAACGCGCCCCAACGCCCATGGCTTGTGACGCGATTGAAGAAGATGACCGAGAAGGGTATTATTGTGGTCAACATTACGCAATGTTCGAAGGGGCGTGTGGAAATGGGGCTTTACGAAACCTCACTCCAACTCATCGAGTCGGGAGTCTTGAACGGTTATGACTCCACTCCCGAGAGCATGATTGCCAAACTCATGTTCCTATTGGGCAACAACTATTCTCGCGAAGAGATTGTCGAGATGATGAGTCAGAGTTTGCGTGGTGAGATAACCACGGATTAATTAGAGAATGCAACTGATTGGTTTTGAACCGTAACAGCGGTTGCACCTCGTCCGTCTCTCCTTTCTTCATTCCCCCTGATTGTTATGAAAAAATCCCTATTTCGCCTCTTTTCACGACTGCCGTTCGGAGTGCTTTACCTCATTTCCGACTTTATCTACGTGGTGCTCTACTACGTTGTAAAGTATCGCCGTCGTGTGGTACGCATGAATCTCAAAAACTCGTTTCCTGAGAAGTCTGAGAAGGAGTTGCGACAGATTGAGCGAGGCTTCTATCATTTTCTTTGTGACTATGGTGTAGAATCACTTAAGTTGCTCACCATTAAGCCTGAAGAGATGACGCGCCACATGCAGTTTGAAAATTGCAAGGCTGTGGATCGTGCGCTTGATACCCATGATTTTGTGTTTGTCTTTCTCGGACACTATGGCAATTGGGAATGGGTTTCTTCGCTTCCCCTTTGGCTCCATCCCCGAACGACACTTGGCGAACTCTATCGCCCATTGAAGAACAAGACAATGGACGAACTCTTCATCGAGATGCGCGAACACCACGGCGCAAAATGCATATCGAAGTACGACGCTCTGCGTGAAATCATGCGCCTTAAGGCTGAGGGAAGGAAGAGTGTCATTGGTTTCGTAGCCGACCAAACTCCGCGCCCCGAAAATACGCATCTGTGGATGGACTTCCTCAATCAAGACACCCCAATATTCACGGGCACCGAACGCATTGCCAAAAAGGTGAATGCCGCCATATTCTTCCTTGACATCAAGCGCCTTTCGCGCGGTCATTATTGTGGCACGTTTACGCCCATTACGGAAGAACCGAAGACGTATCCCGACTTCCAAATATCAGAAATCTGTACGCGTGAACTCGAAAGCATGATTCGTCGCCAACCTGAGTATTGGTTGTGGTCGCATAAGCGCTGGAAACACAAGCGTTCCTGAATCCCTCGAAAATAATTCAGAAATCCCGAAAATAAAGTTACTCTTAAGCGAAACAATAAGTAACATCGTTGCGCTTAAGAGTAACTTTGTTTTGTGTAAGTTATAAAATAGTTGCTGACTTATTAGAAATTTATGCGTGCATTGGGATTAAATTATTACTATCCAATAAATAATTCACGCAGAGACAGACATTGCTTCGCTCGTATGTACCCCACGCGTTAGGAGGTTTTAGACAGAAGAACATAAGATCAAAATTTTTATGTGCTTATGTTCTTCTGTCTAAAGAGAATGTAGTAGTCGAGCACGCATATGTAACCCTCACACTAAAGTTTTTTAGACAAAAGAACAAAAGATCAAAATTTTTATGTACTTATGTTCTTCTGTCTAAAGAGAATGTAGTAGTCGAGCACGCGTATGTAACCCCCGCGTTAGGAGGTTTTAGACATAAGAACAAAAGAGCAAAAGTCTTTATGTACTTATGTTCTTCTGTCAAAAAAAGAGTATACGTCAGGCGCGTGTTTCTCCGCTTTATTTTCTTTTCTTCTTAGATTTCAGCACTTCACCAATAATCCTTTCCATCACTAAATAACCTTCGCGGTTGGGATGCACTGCGTCTAATTGATATTCCTTTTTCAGAGCGAAGTTTTCGTCCACCATTTCCGAATAAAAGTCAGCGTAGCGAAAACCTTTCTTTTGGGCATACGATTGAAGCAGGGAGTTTAGTTGCTGGATGGAACTAATGGCGCGTTGTGAATCAATCTCCCACGACCATCCGTAACGGTCGGCGGGCAAAACGGAACATAACACAACCGCAATGCCATTGTGCTCAGCGAGTTCTGCCATCGAAACAATATTTTCAAAGATATGCTCTATAGAGACATACCCTTGGTTCATCGCAATATCGTTAGTGCCAGCAAGAATAACCACTGTGTCGGGGCGCAAATTGATAACGTCAGGGCGGAAACGCACTAACATCTGCGCCGTAACCTGTCCGCTGATACCACGACAGAGATAGCCTTCATGTTGTTCAAAAAACTCTTTATGGTAACGGTTCCAATTTTGGGTAATAGAGTTACCCATAAAGACAACTCGCGCCTTTTTCACCTCTTGATTCTTCTTTTCATAAACGCCATATTGTGCCCAATCCTGGGGAGCGCGAAGGCGGGGCAATTCAAGTAGGGTAGTGATGGGGAAGTGGTCAGAATAATGGCGCAACTGACTCCCTTTTTGGGGCGTTTCGGCAGTGGGCTTTTTCCAATAGAAAGGAGTGAGCACCCCATAGCGATGTACGTTGAAATGTTTGGAAACAAAGATGTGGTCAATGCGAGAATCTTGATTCATTTCCACATCAAATCCATTGAAAGTGCCATTCTCTGCCATGCGATTGTGAGCACGGTGGTAGGTGTCAAATAAGTTTTGAGAATGGGTCAGTTCTGCATAAACATCACTGTGCTGGTTGACGTTGAAGTCGCCGGTTACGATGAAGGGAGCGTCACCACACATCTCCCCAATCTTTTCTAACACGAGGCGAGCGCTTTGTACACGTGCTTCTTTCCCAATATGGTCCAAGTGTAAGTTAAACACCCAGAATTTCCACTTGGTGGTTTTGTCCTCTAAGTGTGCCCATGTGCAGATACGCGGTAATGCGGCGTCCCAACCCTTAGAACCGACGGTTTCAGGCGTTTCTGAAAGCCAGAAAGTGCCTTGCTGGTGACACTTGATGCGACTCTTCTTGAAGAAAATCGGAACATATTCCCCCTTTGTCGCACCATCGTTGCGCCCAACTCCTACATAGTCGTAATCTTTCAATTCCTGGCGCAAATCCTGTAACTGAGCGTCTAACACTTCTTGCATAGCGACAATATCCCACCCCTCATAATGCACCAAGGAAGTAATGCGTGGGCAACGATCCGCCCAAGCATTGCCATTTTTGGCGTCTGTAGCGTTGGCATTACGGATGTTGTAACTACCGATAGAGATACTTTGCGCAGCCACAGAGAGTGCCATCGCAAGGAAAGTAACTAACGAAGCAATATGTTTCATAGAATTTGGATTATATGAGATAGATTTCCCACTAAGTATATTATAAACTCAACTTTCGCAAGCTTCAGTTGCGTCAGGTTATGAGGTTGTGAGGTCGCTACGCTTTAAGGTTGTGAGGATTATCCACTTTGTTCCTATAAACGAATACTAAGTAAACCGAATGGTAAACCTTCAGACCTTATAACCTTAAACCTTAAAACCTAAGAAGTTGAGCATTTGCGAAACTTAAATCATAAATAAAACCCCAGGACATGCTGCTATAGGAGCATTACCCTGGGGCGTTTCTATTTGGGATGTCCTAATGAATAGGTTTTCCTTAAATCTTTTCAGTTGCCTTTTCCAACCACTTTTGGTCGGCTGCGTCGTTGAGGAGTGGCATTAATGCGGTGCGCACAGAGTCATGGTAGTTGTTCAACCACGCCTTTTCTTCCACCGTAAGCAAAGCGAAGTCAATGGGTCGCACATCGATGGGGCAGAGTGTCAATGTCTCGAACGCGAGGAACTTGCCAAAGGCATTCTGTTCCTTTTCGATGGTCAAAAGTAAGTTTTCGATGCGGATGCCAAACTTATCTTCCACATAGATTCCCGGTTCGTTGGTAATGGTCATACCTGCCTTAAAAGGAATCAAGGTACTGGGGCGCACATTCTTACGTATCTGGTGAGGACCTTCGTGAACGCAAAGACGAGATCCCACTCCGTGGCCCGTGCCATGGCCAAAATCGTAACCATGTTGCCACATCGCGTAACGGGCTGCCAAATCCAACTGAATGCCTGTAGTTCCCTCGGGGAAGCAACACTTTGCGAGGGCAATATGTCCCTTCAAGACAAGGGTATATGCCTTACGCTCTTCGGCAGTAACATCTCCGAGCGCAATGGTTCTCGTAATGTCGGTCGTCCCACTACGATAGTGCGCACCACTATCGCAAAGCAACAATCCCTTTGGGAGCAAGGTGCTATTATCTTCGGGAGACGCCTCGCGATGTACGATAGCGCCATTCGCAGCATACCCCATGATGGGCGCAAATGAGAATCCGCGGAATTCGGGATGCTCTTGGCGCAGGGCGTTCAACTTCGCCTCAGCGTCGAGTTCCGTTATCTTACCGCTGGGTACGTTTTCCTCCAACCAGCGTAAGAACTTCACCATCGCCACCCCGTCATTCACCATCGCGCGTCGGAATCCCTCTTGTTCAGCAGGGTTTTTAATCATGCGGATAGCCTCGACGGGACATTCAATAATGTCATAATCTACCCCAAGTCGCTCTGCATAGTGCACAACATCGTAACTGATGGTTTGGGGCAACATATAATATTGATCGCGGTCGTTATGGTCGGCAATAAACGTTCTAAGACCGTTATAATCACGCACTTTCACACCCGTCTCCTTGAGATATTCGCTCACTTCAGGCGTCAACTTGCGCTTATCTACGAAGAGAATGGCACCCTTTGCGTAAATCAAGAGATAGGAAAGGAAAACGGGATTATAGGCTACGTCAGCGCCGCGCAAGTTTAAGGTCCACGCAATTTCCGAAAGGTCATTCATCAAAAGATAAGTGCCTTCTGTCATGCCACATGCCTCACGAATGCGACTTAATTTGCTTGCCACACTCTCGCCTGCCAAATGCTCAAAATGAATGCGCATGGGCTGGCATTCCGTTGCGGGACGGTCGTTCCAAAGATAGTCGAAGGGGTCTTCCACCGACTGAAGGTTGAGTTTCTCTGTTGCCGTCCACTCTTCAAATTGCGCAATGCTCACCATTTCTCCCACGAAGGCCACCGTGTCGCCCGTATGCAATTCCGACTCTAACCATTCGAGAATCGTAGGTGTGCCTTCCACCCCCTCCTTCATCAATGTGAAGGGCGTGTCAGCCAATTGGTGTGCCGCCTGAATGAAATAGCGCGAGTCGGTCCAGAGTGCTGCGCTGTTCTTTGTGATAACCGCCGTTCCTGCCGAACCATTAAATCCCGTAGCCCACTCACGCGCCTTCCAATGTTCGGGAGTGTACTCGCTGTTATGCGGATCGG
>CALFGU010000021.1 GCA_937877685.1 uncultured Prevotella sp. | reverse complement strand
ACATTCAAGGCTGGTGACACTGTAACTGTAGCTTACAAGATCGTCGAAGGTAACAAGGAACGCGTACAGCTCTACCGCGGTGTTGTAATCAAGATCGCTGGTCACGGCGAAAAGAAGCGTTTCACAGTTCGCAAGATGTCAGGTACTGTGGGTGTAGAACGTATCTTCCCCCTCGAATCACCTGCAATCGAAAGCATTGAAGTGAACAAGATTGGTAAGGTTCGTCGCGCGAAGCTCTACTATCTCCGTGCGCTCACTGGTAAGAAGGCACGCATTAAGGAAAAGCGTGTTGCTACTAAGGGCTAAACCAAACCTACAAAAAAAGAAACATCCGAAAATCCATTGGAATTTCGGATGTTTTTTTGTTATTGACGGCTTGGGAAGAAAGAAAGGAGAAAGACAATTCGGAATGTATTCCGCATGGTCTTTCTCCTTTCTCCTTTTTCATTTCTCCTTTCCTCCTCTATCCCAGCCACATCATCACCAATACCTGAGCAATGATGACGCGCAAGAACATACAGAAGGGATAAACTGTGGCATAAGCGATGTTGGCTTTATCACCGGGGAGAATGTCACTCGCATAGTTGAGCGCAATTGGGTTGGCCATCGCGCCACAAAGCATTCCGGCGGTGGTGGGGACACTCTTTTTCATCCACACTACGGACACTACGCCCATGATAAAGACAGGAACGAGCGTGATGAGTAATCCATAACCAATCCAAGCAAGCGCTTGGGGTTGCATAACTGTAGAAAGAAATTCCGAACCAGCATCAAGGCCGAGACATGCCAAGTACATGGAAAGTCCAAGAGAACGAAGCATGAGGTTCGCACTTGTAGTCGTGTAAGCAACCATGTGAAGGCGCGGTCCGTAAGCTCCAATTAAAATTCCCATTATTATAGGACCACCCGCAAGACCAAGGCGAACGGGGAAAGTCATTGAGGGAATGTGGAAGGGGATACATCCGAGCACAAGACCGAGAACGATACCGATAAATATGGTCACCATATTGGGTTCGTTGAGCACCTTTACGGCGTTACCGAGTTCCTCTGCCACCTGCTTGAGACGCTCTTTTTCGCCCACAACAGTGATGCGGTCGCCCATGCGAATGACGAGGTCGGGAGTGGCTACGAGTTGAATGCCTGCGCGCTTTACGCGACTCACATTCACACCATAGCGCTTGCGCAACTGAAGGTCGCCCAAGCGGCGCCCATTCACATGTGAGCGTGTCACAAGAATGCGTTGCGAAACGAGTTTCGTGTCCAATGAATCCCAATCTATTTCCTTGGCATTCCAATCCGTGCGGTCAAGTTTGCCGAAGAAGACGGTGAGTTGGTCCACAAATTTTGCCTCTGTGATAAGCAACACGAGGTCATCCTCATAGACGACGGTTTCAGAGGTGGGCAGGATGGCATTTTCCCCACGCCAGATGCGCGTAATGACGAATTTGCTTTCGTCAAAGCCGGCAATTGTGGCGAGCGACTTATTAAATATTGCGGGGTTGCACACACGGAAAGAGGCGATGAAGGCTTCGCCACGCGGCTTTGCTTCAACGGCACGCTCATGTCGGAGCAACCAGTTTTTCATTAACACCAAGGCGATAATCACTCCCACCATGCCGAGCGGATAAGTGACTGCGCAACTCAAGGCTGCGCCCGAGGAACTCTCGCCTACCATTTTGAGCGTCTGTTGTGCCGCACCAAGAGCGGGCGTGTTAGTCGTGGCGCCACAAAGGATTCCCATTACTTCGTCTAAGTTATACCCCGTTATCCACAGGATGGCGAGTGTCATCAGCGTGCCTAACATAACGACGCCGGCGGCAAGCATGTTGAGTTGCGTGCCCCCTGTGCGGAAGGAGCTTAGGAACCCAGGACCTACTTGAAGTCCGAGGGTGTAAACGAAAAGAATAAGTCCAAAGGATTCTGCATAACTAAGCATTTGGCTGTCAATCTTCAGCCCGAGGCTACCTGCAAGAATCCCTATAAAGAATACAAAAGTCACGCCGAGCGTAATGCCACGGAAGCGCATCTTGCCCAAACTAAGTCCTATCGCACAGATAAGACATATTACGATAACTGCCTGAACAGCAGAGTGAGAAAACAGAGTTTCGCTAATCCACGAAGACATAAGTCAATGATTCTATAGACCTCCGCAATGCCTGCGGAAGCACTTTTCACGAGCAAAAGTACGAATAATATTGGACATAACGCATCGCAAATATAGAAATGATAGCGCAACTTCCTCAATGCCTCTCGACGATGCCCCATATCGCACCCAACAAATCTCGCCCATTGCCCCTAAAAATCCAAAATTAAGGTCGTTATAATCGTTTGATTTACAGCATGCCTTTGGCGCGTAAAACAAAGAGTATTTCTTTTGAAACAAAGAGTAACAGAATTTTTCTTAACTTACACTTCGTTTTCCCTATTTAAGGTTTTGTTTTTCGACTTCTAAACGAAGTGGTGAAAGATGGGCTTAGAGAGGACTGAAAAATAGTCTTCAACCCCCTGTTATCTACTTTTTTATTTAAAATGTGGCAGAGGTGACACTTTTTTCTTAATTTTGCAACGATAAGGTGGAGAAGGATTGTTTGAAATTGTTCCTTTCGGGGACAAAATTCGGCATTCTTCCTCCCTGACTTTATGGTGAAATCAGTAAAGTGCTTTGTGCGCCGCGCGCCAAGGTACGGCAAACACATACTTAGTAATTTAAAACTATGAGTGAACAATTAAAGAAAATCAAGCAACTTGTTGAGCTCCGCCAAAAGGCACGCCTTGGCGGCGGTGAGGTTGCTATTGAAAAGCAACACGCAAAGGGCAAGGCCACTGCGCGTGAGCGTATCGACCTTTTGTTAGACAAGGGTTCGTTTGAGGAATTGGACATGTTTAAACTCCATCGTTGTCACGACTTCGGCATGGAGAAGAAGCAATATTTCGGAGATGGCGTTGTTTGTGGTAGTGGCACGATCAACGGTCGCCTTGTTTATGTTTTCGCTCAGGACTTCACGGTGAACGGTGGTTCACTCTCGGAAACCATGGCGGAAAAGATTTGCAAGGTAATGGATCTCTCGATGAAGGTAGGTGCACCTTGTATCGGCTTGAACGACTCGGGTGGTGCACGTATCCAAGAAGGTGTGAACTCATTGGCAGGTTTTGCCAACATCTTCCAACGTAACATCGAGGCTTCGGGTGTTGTGCCCCAGATTTCAGGTATCTGTGGTCCCTGTGCCGGTGGTTCGGTGTATTCTCCCGCACTCACGGACTTCATTGTGATGCTCGAAGGCATTTCTTACATGTTCTTGACTGGTCCTAAAGTAGTAAAGACCGTGACAGGTGAGGATGTAAGCCAGGAAGATCTCGGTGGCGCTTCTGTACATGCCACAAAGAGCGGTGTGTGTCACTTCACGGCGAAGACCGAAGAGGAATTCTCAGGCCTCATTCGCAAATTGCTTTCATACATGCCTCAAAACAACATGGAACGTACTCCCCGAGTGGAATGTACTGACCCCATTGACCGCAAGGAAGACCTCTTGAACGAAATTATCCCCGACAACCCCAACATGGCGTACGACATGTATAAGGTCATTGGTGCTGTGGTGGACAACGGTGAGTTTATGGAAGTTCAGGCAGGTTATGCGAAGAACATCATCATCGGTTTCGCACGCTTCAACGGTCAGAGCGTAGGTATCGTAGCCAACCAGCCTTCAGTTTATGCCGGTGTGCTTGACTGCAATGCTCCACGTAAGGGTGCGCGCTTCGTACGCTTCTGC
>CALFGU010000020.1 GCA_937877685.1 uncultured Prevotella sp. | reverse complement strand
TCGACCTTGTTTTCTCCGATGCTCTTTAGCGCGATCATCCCGGCCTTGCGTATATCGTTTGCCGTAGTATCATCGTCAAACTGACAGTTTACGGCAATCGCAACGCTCTGGATAAACTGCTCCACCCCGTCAACCTGGTCGGAACGCACCGAATTGATAGCGTCCAACAGCTTAATAACGCGCTCAAATGCGGAAATGTTGTTGGAATCGTACCGATACTCAATAATCGGAATGTGATGCAGACGGTTTTCCTCAACCCGTTCCAAACTGTTCGCAATAGCGTTGTAGGCGGGGTATGGTGTAGTCTTGCGTTCGGTTACAGCACCGATAAGCCTAAAAATGCGGTCACGGGTGAACACATCAATGTGAATCAAATCGGTGTCGATAACCATGTTGACCGCGTACACGGGCCGCTTTCCGGGGCGCAGCGAATACACCACGAACGCGCTGCGCGGGTCAAGCGCAAACGCACGGAGGGGAATGTCGGGATCATCGTATGGTTCGCAGTACAAAGCAGCCTTGCCAACGGTATGGAACCAATCGGCAAGCTGATTGTCCGCGTCCTGCTTTCCGCTGCGGTACAAATACTCGTTCAGCTTATCGACTTTGTTCTTAACGCCGCTGCGCCGCGAAATATACGCTGCGGGCTGCATAAGGAAGTACCCGTTTTTGAACGTAACAATTTCGTCTGCGTGGTTTTCTACGATTTTTGAAATGACGAAATCGTTTCTGTCTTTCTTCCTGTTCAAAATCGGCTGCAACCCACGCCGATACCAATACAGATATTCTTCTTCCCATACGTTTTCCAGGTGGTATTTGATAGCGGTGTTTACTTCGTCAAGTACGTTGGTTTCGTCCAAATCGTCAACAGCAGTAAAAATATCGCGCCTACCAAACAGATAGCCCGCAAAACCAAGGAAGTTTTCGTTTTTGTTATTATTATTCTGTTCCAATATGGTGGGGGCCGTCCTATGTTTTCCTCCGGGACGGCGCGGAGGCTTGTGCAAGAAAGGAGGTGTGACGATATGAAGTGATCGTGTTGTCTGTACGCAAAAAAGACCGCGAAGAAACGGTGTACCCCGTTCTTCACGGTATCATTATACATCTATGCGCTCGTTATGCAATAGATGTTACAATGTTGAATTGTGTATTTCCTGTGATAATTAGGGATTTGTTATTAGAATGGCCTACGCATAATCTGTGCATGACCATTCTCTCTGCTGCGTATAAAGTCGGACAGCATCGAAAACGCATCTGGCACATCGTCATGCTTCACTTTGCCGCCCATCGTATAGTTGGTTAGCATCTGCACGGCAAGTCGGTATTCCTTTGTGTACACGCTCTCGTCCTTAAATAAGCACATCAGCTTAATCGGCCCGCTTTCCGATACGATCCGTGCGTCCTTGTTAGTCTGCGTCCATTTCGTAGTGATCCGCGTTGTGCCGCCCCGTTCCTTTATGCGCTGCTGTACACTCTCCGCAACTCGTCCTGCCCCGCGATTTGATTCAAAACGGCATGACCGTACCTTGTGCCGTATCAGCGCGTCAATCAACCGTTCCTCAATCAGTTCGGGCTTGCCGTTGTCGCATATAATTTCCTCTATGTAGTAGTCCGTTCCATACTGGTACGCTATGGGCATAACGCAATAGTCTGGCCCCGCGTCCTTTGTATCGCACACCGCAATAATATCGTCTGGATCACCCTGGGGCAAATCGAAGTAGCGGCGCAGTTCGCCGCTTTCGAACAAAAGGCCCTGTCTTTCAATCGGCTCGTTCAAGTACAACGCTTTCCACGATGCGTCATCCATAATCTCCCGCTGCTGTCTGTAAAACGCCGTGGTGAATCCAAGAGAATATGGGTAATCGAAGTTGGATTGATCGAAAGCGTCCATAGCGGGAAACGTAAGGAATTTGGCCCGCTTGTCACCGTCATACTCCTGTTGTAGCCGTCCGATGGGGTCCCAGATACTCCACCGCGTAGCTACGATTAGCTGAACGCAATCCCCTATCATTCTTTGGCGCAGGTCTGTATAGTACTGCTGCCATAGCTTGTCCAACCTATCCCGGCTCATGGCGGTTTCGATACCGTCAACCAAATCGTCACAATAGAGCAGACGGGAGCAACGCACCTTGCCCGCGTTCCCCGATCCGATACTGCTAAACTCAAATGTTTCAAACCGCTTCGATTTGGCAAGATCAATTCGGAGGTCTTTGCTGTTCGTGTTCACAAGCGGGGAATCCGGGAACACATCGTTATATAGGTATTCTCCGTCCTTTTCCAGAATCCGCAGCATTTCATCGTATACGCCGCGCAAAAAGCTGTTGCTGTGCGATCCGCCCAGGATAGACTTCATCGGGTCTTTCCCGCCAAGCCATGTCATAAAGAAGATTGACAGCGTGGTTTTGCCAACACCCGGCGGCAAGCTGATGGACAACAATTCCAGTTTCCCGTCCGCTAAATCCTGCATGGCCTCCGCTACTGGTTGCAACTGCTTTCGCCGTGGCTCATAAAACCGTTTCTTCTGCGGGCGGTTCCACTCTATGTAGCGGCAATACGCATCGAAGTTGTGCGGTGCGTCAAACAGTAGGCTACGCTTGTACAAGTCCACGCAGTTCTCCACCCCGTAATACTTGATCCACTCCGCGCACATACGCCGAAGATAGCCGTTGTATTTGGCTGACCGTTCCATGTGATACTGGTCTGGGACGATCTTATCATCAACTGTCGGCGCATCTTCTTCCCGGAATTGCCGAATTAGGCTAAATACATCTTCCAGTATGTCCGGGTTTCCCCGCGCCTCTTTCAGTAGCTTTATAATCATTTTCTCCAAGTTCCATAACAGCTTCACTATTATCATCTATAAAACCGACAACTTTTAAATTGGTTCCTACAAACATATGCTCAACTAAAAGTCCGTTTTGATATGCAAAATGCATATATGTATGATGCTACATTGTTGAGTTTTTCGGGTGGCGTTGTGACTAAAAATAGCGATAATTCATATTCTTATGTAATAGAGAATGAGAATGGAAATGGAATGAAGAGCATTGCAATAAAGGTTGCAAATGTTGATGATTTGTCGGCTTATGAAGGTAAATCGTGTCCAGTACAAGGTGTGTTGGATGTTGCTGCAACTTATCCAGAGACAGCTTTGACTTTGGTATTGCGTACAGAATCAGACTTCTTGGAGTCTAATGTTGAATTTGAAACACTTGCCGATATGATAGCAGCTGGCGAACCAGCAGGAACAAGTGTGACTTATGCATTGAAAAATCCAGTTCTTGTTACGTATAAATTCGCAAAAGGTGGCGGAGACAATGCCGTAGCAACATATTTCTTTATGGTTCAAGATAATACAGCAGGTATCGTTGTTAGTCTTGGTACAACGGGTATGGCAAATATTAAGGAAGGCGATTATATCTGTATTGACGGAGAATCGTCATTTTGTCATACATCTTACGTAAAAATCGTTAATGTTGAACCACAAGTAACCTGGGAAGCAGCAAAACCAGAAGACAAAAGACTTGTTAATGTCATAAATTATTTCTTATTGTGCGATGAGGATTGGGATACGTGGTCAACATTAGATGGTTCTTGTGTTTCAAATGGGAATTCAATGTACAGCATAGTTGGTTATTACAGATACGATGAAAACTATTCTCGAGAAAAGGAGAGAGAAAATACAGTAGAACCACTTGTTTGTTCTGAAATTGAACTTAAATCAGCAGTAGATCTTCTCAATCAGGATTGGGTTAAAAAACTTTTTGAAAAGGCAATTGATTAATAAAATATTGTATAGAAATATTCTATATTAATATAAATAAATATATTTAGAAATCATGACTTTAGAAGAAGTTAAAAAGAATATTAAGCCTGGTTGGCAACTTAATCCGAATGAAAAGGTTGTAAACGCAATTATTAATGGAATTAACCGTTGTGAAGGAGAATGTCCTTGCGCGAATGACGGAGAAGATAAAATGTGTCCGTGTTCAAATTATCGCTTAAAGGATTATTGTTGTTGCAAGTTATATGTAAAGAAAGATGAGTAGAACCGCGATTATATTTATAGAATTTAGAGAAAATAGCGCTAAACCTTGGGAGCTATTTTGTCCGTTAATGAAAAAATCACATCAAGAATACCAAAATGGTTATCAGCTTGGTGATGAAACTATAAATGGAGAAGAGTATACGTATGTCTTTAACGATGAGAAACAAGGAGATATTCGTGATTATTTAGATTCTAATAGTTACGATTTTAATATGCGAGGATTTCCTAAAGATATGAGTACTACTTTAGATAAGTATCTTTCAGACATTAAGCATAAAGGAGATTTGGAAGGTACTTGGGGTCATTCATATGTAACGATTGATGAATTTAAAAATGTTATTCGTGAAGACAAAGAAAAACTTGATAAATGGTTTACTGCGTATTCTACCAACGACCAATTTAAGATTATTAAACGAAAATTGGATGGTATTTTGGAATATCTCAAGTATTCTAAAGTAGATATTAATTTAGATGAACCAGAAAATGATGATAGTGATTGGGATGCCGCTGCTGAATATCAAGACCAAATGAATGGTTATAATTGGTCTTTGGAATACCTTGAAGCAATCGAACAAATGGTAGCCTTTTGTACGTCATCTTGGGAAGGTAACCATGAAATTAGATTAGTATATTTTATTTGCTAAATTTTTACAAAAAATATATAATAAAACTATACACGATTCGCACGGACACACTCCGAAAGAAATGAAAAATGATATAAATTTAGAAAAGAAATTCATTATTCAGAAACTTTATCAATTGAATCGAAGAAGAAAAATAACAGACTTTGATTTAACACCTGATACGTTTGTTCGATATATTCTACCGAAAGATCCCTTGAAAAAGCATCGTTATAAAGTATCC
>CALFGU010000019.1 GCA_937877685.1 uncultured Prevotella sp. | reverse complement strand
GTATGCCACGCAACCGTCAATCACTTCACCCAAGTTGTGCGTAGGAACGTTTGTTGCCATACCCACGGCAATACCCGTTGCACCATTCACAAGGAAGTTAGGAATACGAGTAGGCATCACCGAGGGCTCCTTTCGAGTGTTATCGAAGTTTGCCACCATATCCACGGTTTCCTTCTCAATATCCTGCATCATCATTTCGCCCAATTGCTCAAGACGCACTTCCGTATAACGCATTGCAGCCGCCGAGTCGCCATCCATCGAACCGAAGTTACCCTGACCTTCTACAAGCGTATAGCGCATATTCCAATCCTGCGCCAAGCGCACGAGTGCACCATATACAGATGAGTCACCATGGGGGTGATACTTACCCAACACGTCACCAACTACACGCGCTGACTTACGTGTGGGTTTATCATGCGTAATACCCAACTCATCCATATCGAAAAGAATACGGCGGTGTACGGGTTTAAAACCATCGCGCACATCAGGCAACGCACGTGCTACAATTACGGACATCGAATAGTCGATATACGACTTCTTCATTTCCGACTCAATGTAGACTTGTTTAATTCTATCCTCTGTCATAACCAATGTCAAGCAACAGCACCTGCTGCGCTCCATCTAAATTTTAAGTTTTTTGTGTATTTCCTAACTAAATACAAAGATACAAAAAAAAATTCACCCCACCTAAAACGAGGAGGTAAAAATCACCATAAAATCCCAAATTTGGGCATTTTTAGGCGCTCTAACGAATTTTCGCTATTTTTATAGACTTATTTCTTTGGTTATTCTTTACCACTATAAAATTAAAAATGCGCTCTTTTTTATTGCGGAAGCAAGACTCCTTACATCAACAAAAAAACACCCTTTTCGCTTATAAAAACCAAAAGAGGAGAAGTTTTTTTCAGTTGTACAATATCATCAGAACGGGATAAACACGTTGACTTTGAAAATAAGCAGATAAAAAGAGGGTGCACCAAACGTTATGGCACACCCTTGCTTAATTCTTGAGAAATGTTTACTTCTGCTTGCTCTTGTCGCGGAACACTTCGTTAGTCCATACCCCATCGGGTAAAGAACGGAAGTTCTTATACTTTGCAGGACGACCAGAAACAGTTATTGACAAAACCTTGCTACCGAAGAGACATCTCTTTTTGGTAACAACGTACTGAGGTTCTACCAACAAATCTGCATTGCCATTCTTCAACAAAGCCTCCATGAGCGCAGCTTCCTTGCAATTGCCAACACCACCTCTGCGCACTTCCTTTGAAGGTTCGTAGGTGTACGTGATACGCTGATCCCCACCTTCGAAAAAGCGATTACAGGGTGATTACAAATTTCTCGACTCCTCCCTGCTGGCACCCTGAAGATGTTGAAAAATATCTTTATATTATATTATAATATAATATAAGAATACAAATTACTTCACCCCTACCCATAGCGCAGATTTTTTGTAATCACCCTGTAATCGCCTTAATGCTCAAATAAAAAAAACAGAGGTCACGCACACTCTCAGCCGACTGCAATTAAAAGAGAAGAGAGAAGAGGGGATATAGAGTAGAGAGGAGTCCATCCCAAGTGTTTCGCATTTTATTTCTCACTATTTCTCACTAATTCTCATCCCGCCCTTTCCGTGTTGTATCTTTGCACTTGTAAACGATGAACGGTGAAAGGTTAACGACCTTGCGGGGAGGATAAACGCCCTGAAGGGGCAACACTACATAGCACAGGGCAACGCCCTGTGTAGCATACCTCCCCGCATGCGCCCTGAAGGGGCAAAAGTAAAACTCCC
>CALFGU010000018.1 GCA_937877685.1 uncultured Prevotella sp. | reverse complement strand
CCCGCCGAGCCCGTAAAGCCCGACACCCACTGACGCACCTGCCAGCGCTTAGGAAGATATTCACTACTGTGAGGGTCAGTGCCCGAGATGACAACAGCCCCCCACCCCTCGGCCTGCATCATCTGACGCAGCGCCTGTATCTTTTCGTTTGGAGTCATAATCATATATTATTATATAGTACAGCCTTCTATTCAATACCCCACAAAAATACACTTTTCCCCTCATACGAGCAAGTTATTTCACACAAAATAGGCCGGCACTCAACGTGTCAGCCTATTTCTTGACTCAGCCAGTCAGGGTCAGGAACAACAGTTCCTGAATTAGTTAGGGGAATCAGTTCCAGAGGTCACCCCACCCACCGCGACGGTCGTTGGATAGCGACTCCGATGCATCCACTTCTTCGCCTGTATACACGCTTACTTTCTCTGAAGCAGCAAGCATATTGCAAAGTTCCATGGTTACCTGCTCCATCTGGGGAGCTATATAATTCTTTTTCATCGTATGCGATTTACTTGATTAATAGTTATGTTGTTCACGCTCACTTAATCACAACTTTAACTTCGTTTTAGTTGTTCACGTTGACTTCGTCTTCCTCCTTCTTGCAAGGCAAAACAAAAGTAAACTTTCATTCTGCTCCTGCTTCGTGCGTCGGTTCGGTATAGCCTGCAAGCAGTCTCTACGCTCACTTAATCACAACTTTTTTTCCGTTGATGATGTTGACACCCTTCTGGGGAGCCTCAAGGCGTTGTCCGGCAAGGTTGTAGATACCTTGCTGCATGGGACGTGCAGGCTCCATCTCTACCTCCTCGATATCGGTGGCATCACCATCACCGAAGCGGATTGTGAGTGAGCGTACATTAGCACTACCCATATTCCACTCCATCCAGCACTTGTTGGCTCCGATGGTACCCTCAGCATCCATGATGTAGAAGCCTACACCCTGTGTCTGTGTCCTATTTGCAAAGATAAACTTCTGCGCCTCGCCATCCTGTCCCTGAGTCAAGGTTTGGCTGATGAAGTTACCCTTCAGAAGCGAACCCTCCAGAGCCCCCTTCGCACCAGTATCATCCATCGTGATGGCAAGGGTGTATGAACCCTGCGCCGCTTTAATGATTACGGGCGTACCCGCTTTCAGCACTTCACCTCCTTCAGCAATGACATCCATATAGGCATACGCCACATCGCCACTCTTGGTAATCCTTGACTCAGCAAGACCATAGGCGACCATATCCGCAGGCAACACTACATTGAAAGGGAGGCAGAGAGTCGCCATACCCACCTTACTGACTTCGAAGGTGTACTTGGTTACAGGGGTGAATGAGAAGGTTGACAAGTTTTCCTTATTAACCTTGTCGTTACCGAAAACAAGGTTGTCGTAGTCGTTGATATAATTGATACCGCTCCCACTACTCCGTATCTTGAATACGTCAGCAAGGTCGGCATTCCTTTCAAAGATGTAAGTTCCTGCCTCATCTTTATTGTCAGAGAACATGATATGGTTCCAAGCATTGAGAGTGGGCTGTTTCAAGTATTTCCCTTGTGCAGAAAGGGTATAACCATTGTCCGAATACACGATAGAAAACAGTTTGTCGGCCTCAGCATTAGCAGAGTATGTACCTGTTGCTATCAGTTTATACCCTATGTGATTACTATTGTCTTTATCGTCATTGTATCCCACAAAAACAGCAGCATCAGAGTCTCCATTCTTAGAGTCTCCATTCTTATAGTTGATGGCATACACACCGCTGGCGAGTTCCACCATATTGTCCTTCTTTGCTTTAAGTGCATCGTATAGAGGTTTCAGTACATTGTAGGCAGCCTGCAACTCATCGGCAGTTCCACCATTATTGTAGACATACAAGGCATTTACCAAGCCATCATAGGCAGCAGCAGCCTCATCGTTTGTTATCCCTGCAAGGTTCTTGTATTTAGGAGCAACCTCTACGGTAGATGTCAACTTGATGAGGTCGAACTTCGCCATGTGGAAATATATGCGGTTGGTTCCTGTAGTAACTACAAACCTTAGATAAGGATATTTCTTGGTCGCTGTTATGACCTCTGATTCCCATGCAGCACCCGCATTTTGGGTGATATTGTCGACCGTTTCAATGGTTTCCCACGTATTCTTGTCAGTGCTACCTTGTATCTCTATATTTTTTGGTATGTCACTTCCAGCAGCCTTGCGGTGTTTACCAGCTATTTTGAATTGGTACAATTCATTGCCGTCACCCAACTCTACTTGCAAGAAGTCATTAGATGCAGACACATTTGTATAGTCAGTGTGGAGATATGAATCGTCATTCTCGTCAAGCAAAGCAGCTACACCGCCAGCTGCATCATTACCACTATCATGTGGATTGCTACACCAAATGTAATAGTCCGTAGTTGAGGAGGTTGACTGCATTACAATCTCTGTAGCCTTACCTACGGGATCAATAGAAGTAGCGATAATATCCATCAAAGTCTTGGTGTTGTCGATAAGTGCACCGAGAGTGCGGATTGCGTCTTCCTTCTCAGCATCAGCAAGAGTGTGAAGAACCACACCGCTTGCATTCTTGAATTCACGGCCATCGACAGTATAACCACCATTACATCCTCCATTTGCTATGGTGATGTCAAGCAAGTTTGTACATCCCTCGAACGGGTCGGGTTCTGCACCCTGCAGCACCTCGAATTTTGTAATATCCAAGCCCTTGGGTAGTTTGGCACTGAAGGCCGAGATATTATCGTACGAGAATGTAACATCACTACTTGTCTTCGACTGACCCTCGGAGTTCGTAACTGTAATAACAGCCTTGCCTGTACCCTTATTCTCCAACAATGCTGTGAATGTTGCAATCTTGGCATTAGTAAGATCCTTGAAATAATCATTGCCGAGACCAGAGAAAGGTGAGCGAACATGCCAACAACTACTCCAACCATTTACATTAGAGAGGAAGAATAGTTCCGTACCCGTACCATTCCCATTGGGATAAAGCAAAGGACTTCCCCACTGATTGAAGGTAGAAACTCCATCCGACTTATATGTCGCACGTATCGTCCAAGCCTCACTTTTCTTGAGTGTGAAGCCAAGATCTATAACCTGAACTTTGTTGTCGGGGTTGTTGTCTCCACTGGAAGTAGGAGTGTTTTCACCCTTCACACTTGTACGGAACAACACATTGTTACTCAAAGTCTCAATTGTTGAGGGCAAGCTGATTGACCACAAGTCCTTGTTGTTATTGAAGAGATTGTTGTCGAAACCTACAACCTTGCACTGCTCACCCAAGATTTCTACAGTCTCGGGAATGTCAAGGTCGTGGTCACCGCTCTTGCGGACGCTGGTGAGGATGACTACATTGGGAGTAGATACTTCTGTAAATACGAAGTCGGTAGTATAGTCTTCTGTAGACTGGTTGTGTGCTCTTGTTGAATGATTAAAGCCACTACCATTGTCATTTATAACAAAGAAGAGGTTACGAGTTTCTCCATCACCCGGTACAGACTGCAAGGTGATACCTTCATAGTATGTAGTACCTGTTCCCAGTTCGAATCCATAGGGTGCATTTGCCAAACCTTTATGCTTCAAATACTTTGCAGGATCAGCAACATTCTGGAAGGTGTATTTACCATCTTCAATACCACACACCCACAAGTAGCTTGCAGCCGTTGATTCTGTGGTGCTCAAAGTAAGTGTTCCACTGTTATTGTAGAGATAGCGGTTCACATACTCACCATTGTTAGTGGGTCGCGTGGGCGCGTATATATAATAGGTCTTACCAGCCTCGGGCTTTACTCCATTGGCAAGCTTATTTGTTACAACCTCACCAGGTTCGGTACGATACTCAAACTCCCAACCGTCGATATCTAACGCTTTGCGGAAGCGAGCGGTGTAGGTGGCGTCTTCGCGAGCGAGCATTGAATATTCGAGCTCGTTGGTAAGCAAGCGGCCGTATTGGTCGTACCAGCCGAGGAACTCTACATCGTCGCTCGCCTTGACAGCCTTAATCTTAGCATAGATACCTGTACTTACATTCCACTCGTTTGATGCTGTCCAACCTGGAGTTTCCTCGGTCCACACCTTTGCTGTACCCCATGCATCGTTATTAGAAGCAACAGTGATGTGAGCTGCCTTATCGCTACCTTCAGTTACATTGATCACCAAATCGTATACGGGACGAACAGACTTAGCCTTTGCTCCATCACCAATATTCCAAGCACTATCAAAACGCAAGCGCATGTGGGTGATACCCAAGGGCATTGTATAAGGAAGCAATACATTGATAGAGTTTGAACATACCGCAGTATTTTGGGCACCCTTAGAACCTACCTCCTTCAACAATTCTCCCTCGTCATCAAAGTCACCGTCGGCATTAAGGTCGATATAGGCACGGAAGTAGCAATGCTGAAATTGATTGCTAATGCCCTTGTCATACTCTACAGTGAAACTTGCACCTTGAGGAACATTTACAATCTGGGGAATTGTAGTAAAGATGCTTGTAGGAGCAGTTGTCGGCTCAAAGATTGTTTCAGCCTCGCGGTTATAGTATGAGAGGGTAAGGTTATGAATATACTGGTTATTGTTTTTAACATCCGCCATTACTGCAGCCTCATCCTTAACAGTTCCTTCTCCATCAACATCTGCGCCACATGCAACTACACCCCACTTATTTTGGATAAAGTTGGCGGTGAAAGTAGCAGCCCCCTTACCATAATATATATAGGGGTTATCGTTGCTCACTGTGTTACCTTGGGCATCGGTCCACTTTTCGAAGTTGTAACCGGTATTGGCAGTAGCCGTCATCTTCACGGCTTCGGCATTGGTGATTGAGAGTTCATTTGTTCCTTCGATAGCAACAGAACCGTTTGCACCTGCTACGGCTGTAACAGTGCGCTCCTCTGAGATTTCCTCAACGAGGGCAAGGTTGAAGGTGATGTCGGTGCCATCACTGTATACTACCTGTGCAGTAGTCTTACCAATCTTGGCTTCGGCAGGGATTGTTACATTGTTGCCGTTTGCTGTGAGTGTCTCACCGTTGCCGGCATTGCCGTCGGCGTTAAGGTCAATCCAAACGCTTGAAATGGTTACACTCTTACCAATGATAAGGGGAAGCTCCACTGTCTGTCCGCGATTAACAGTGGGCGTTACATCACACTTTGTCGCATTGGTTGTAATACCCATGGGGAAAATGTAGTTCTTCGTAGCACCCCTCACACGACCAAAATAGTTACCAAAAGTTTCGGCTGCCTTCTCTGTAGCAGTCTTACCTCCAGGAATGGTCACAGTTGAATAGTCGTAATCAGTGAAGTTTACCGTCCAAGCCTTCTCACTTGTGAACCAGTTACCGTCCTTGACACCACCATTATTCTCAAAGAAGTATTTCCAACGAGGATAGTGGAAGTCCTTAATCAATCCAGCCCAGCAACGATTTGAATAGTCATTCAAACCATTATTGCCATTAGACCATACGGTAACTTGTGTACGGGCATTCCACTCGAGCCAGTTACGATCGTTGGCATTAGTGCCAGCTGCTTCATTTGCAATATTGCGAGCCAAACTTGTCCAGCGCTCGAGTTTGAAGTTCTCATCATAAGAGAGCATTTCATCAAGGTCGAGCATGAGTTGCAGGAACATCTTATATAGTCTCTCGTATTCTGCAGTATCTCCGTTGTTTCGTGCAGCCTTAATCAAAGGAAGCAATACTGATGCTTGGTCAACCATTGCCTGACGAACAACTTCGATAAAGTCATAGTCAAAGTTTGCACGACCATCTTCGGTAGTGATAAGGTCTTTGATAGAATAGAGATCATCGGCAGCCAATAAAACATCCTGTGTATCCCAATAGATAGATGAAACACTCCAAGAAGAAACACTTCTACCTTCCAAGGATGTACCGTCATTGCGCTGAGCGTCACCAAAAGTCCAACGAGGACGACCAAGAATGATAGCTTCTGAAGTACCTTGCTGGTTTCTTTGACAATTCCACACCGATTTTTTCAAATTTTGCAAAGCAGAAAGAGCAGTGCTATTCTGTATTCCGTAGCGCGAATAAGCATAATCTTCCAACCACTCGTCGGCAGAAGGACGATTGTTTACATCCATCCAAGGAAGTTCAAAGAGCATATCATAGAGGATGGGGTTGGTTTCGGTACCCTCAGGAGTAGCACCGATACCTTGGCAGTTGTTGTTCTTGGCCAGTGCCTGGAAATAACCGTCCATAGTAGTCTCCAAACGACCGTGCATACCGCTACGACCACCGAAGTTATGAAGCATGCAATAAATGTAAGGACGACCTTTGAAGTAACAAGCATCCCCTGTATCTCTCCACTTTGCAGCATTGCCTGCATAGATATTGTCGGCAAAGAGGTCAAGACCGATAAAGCGATCACCATAACTGCTCATTGCACTAAATGCGCCATCTTGGGGCACGCCCTGCCAGTACTGGATAATCCATTTAGCTTTGCTGCTCACGTTGTAGTTTGACTTAACACCATTATCAACCGCATCATGATATCCGTCAAGATGCTTCATGATGTTGGGATAGCAATTTTCATTAGTAACGCCCGAGGGGAGATTACCTTCATGGAAGGGGTCCATGCTATAGAGTTCAGACACACCCATCACCGCGTGCAAATGCTTGTAATAGATAGGAGCAAATGTTGCGTAACTCGTTGTGCTGGGGTTCAAGATGTCGGGACGTGTATAGCCACCAGCCCAAGAGCCATTGTTAATGACATGACTGCTGCTAAAGCCGTCGATGGTGTAGTTCACGATGCAGTTGGGCACCTGACCGCTAAAGCCAGGGATAACGGGCTGCATACCGAGTTCGCGCATGCGCTGCAGCATCTTTTTACAAAGTTCCTCCTGACGATCATACCACCAGTCGGGATTACCGTTCATGGCAACATCTGTTGCGTTGATGGTACTTCCCCAACCCTCAAGGTTATTCATGGCAAACCAAGCCATAAAGCCAGGACCTGCGATGTATTTATCAATATCGGTCTCGCTAACACCGAGTTCTTTAAGGAAGTTGCGAGTAACCACTTCAAGACCCACGAGGTTCAGAGGAGCATTGATACCGTGGAGTGCCATCCAGTCGATCTCCTGCTGCCAGCGGGTCCATGTCCATGAGGTCATAGAGTAACCGAAGGTACAAGTGTTGAGATAGTAGCGGTACTTAGCATCAGAAGCATGCATTTCCGTCATTGCGGGCAAAGGCAAGTTTGAAAGGTCTGCGTATGCAGCGCCACTCACCGTCTTTTCGTTGAGTGAGTTCCACGCAATATTAATTTTCGCAATGTGGTTCAAGTACCAACCGAGACCTGTTGTAATAGCACTGATGGTAGTACCCTTAATCAAAATCTTGTTGTCCTCTGCGTCAAGTACAAATACTTCCTGCTTTGAATTGAGCGAGGGGTCGAGCACAAATTTGAACTTGTCGGCTGCACCTTCGCCACCAATACGCTTGGCAAGCGCTACGACTGCTGCGGGATTGTCGATAATTTCAACCGATGTATAGACAAGCGTAACGGTTGCGTCATCTTCATTGACAACCACCTTCCATGTATAACCGGGAATTTCTGTGGCTGTAACGGCATTGGCATCAAATTCCGCAATATTGATAGTAGCACCTGCTGTAAGCGATTCTTCATTATGCGTTACAACTACCTCATTTTCGCCGTTACCGGAAATCTGGAATGTATAGTCCTTCGGAGCAACATAAGACATCATGATATTAAATGCCTTAGCATTCATTGTGGTATTCTCCGTAACGAATGAGAATGAGAATGCGCCACCAAGGTCGATGCTGTT
The DNA here is from genome assembly GCA_937877685.1 of uncultured Prevotella sp. Taxonomy (GTDB): domain Bacteria; phylum Bacteroidota; class Bacteroidia; order Bacteroidales; family Bacteroidaceae; genus Alloprevotella. The sequence goes on along the minus strand of CALFGU010000018.1, from coordinate 32,023 downwards.
GGGGAGAGTGAGTTCAAAATAATCATGTCCTTCATCAGCAGAATTCCATGCTCCGCAACAACAACCAGCTCCATTGTTTCCAGCATTAACTCCATCAAGCAAATTTGCATACGATTTGTTGTAGTTACCTTTAAAGTAAGTATCTTTGAGGTCAACCTTTTTACCATCAGCATCGAAGAGTTCAAATGAGTCAAAACTCATGCGGTTCTTTTTATTTTCGTAGAAAGCAGCAGACTCAGTGAGCGTAAAGCGAATCTTGTTGCAAGTGCCTGCATACAGAATCTTGTTCGATGTGAAAGTGTATTTACCGTTATCTACTGTTGCTGGAGTGGGGTAATCAACGCAGTTGTTTAAGGTTTCAAGAGTCAAGTTCTTCACGTTAATACCTGTGGGAAGACCATAAGATAACTGTGAAAACTCTGCCAAAGTTGTATTCACCTTGTAATCGTTGATGGCTTCATTACTAGAAGCATTCTTCGTCTTAATCTGCAAACGATTGGCACCATTGTAGGTAACAATAGTGCTAAAGTTGCCAGTGTGAGTCACGTTGTCTATTAGGTTGTCGCCACCATCAAATACAGCGTCCAACTTCCCACCATTGGTAGAACTTTGTAAATAGAGTTGGATGCCCTTATAACCTTGCTTTTCAGGGAATGCATTACTACCTATTGCAAAAATGCTGGTTCCCCAATCATTGTAAGAAGCGCCGTTAGGATTTTCTACGTTCATAGAAATGGTCCAACCAGTACCAGTGGGGACGGTTGTCAAACCATTTATATCTTGGATGCTGATAGTCGCTTGTTTACCATCACCAGTGATGTCCTTTCCTGGAAAATCTATGAGAGAAAACTCCATTCCTGTGTCTTTATCGCAATAGAGTGGCTTACCTTCAACTTTGGAGTCCACATTGATATACTTCTTATCAGAACGGGCAATAGTTATTTTCCCATTTGATTCAGTAATTGTCCAATCACTGGGAGTATCTTTAATCTCAGGATTCCAGTGTCCATCATTATTAGGGGTAACATGGTAAACATATTTACCATTGATGTTTTTGAGTTTCCAAGTTCCAGAAGTTGAACCATTCTCAAAATAAATGATGCGAGGATTGGCATTCAAACTAATGTTGTTTGTGTTGCGAGTGCCATCCACAATCCCCAACGTCTGAATGTCAAGATACAACCCCGAGGTGACTTCCTTCAGAGCATACATCTTACCCGGAGTGGGATTAAACTCCGCCCAACACTGGAGCGAGGTGCACAGCGCCAGTAGAAGGGTTAGTAAATAGTTTTTCTTCATAGTAGTGAACTGATGTATTTAATAATTATTTAGTTAGTACCTTGTATCAAGGTGCTTCTATAGTTAATTTATGCAAAATTACGGATTTCAATCCACTTGAACAAAATATGAGAGAGGATAATGAATTGACTTTGAAAATTAATAGGTTATAGTTCTTGTCTTTCCTTAAATAGTTCATTAAAAAAATAAGGACATACGACCGTACGTCCTTACTTGTCAGGTGTGTTTGACTGTTTGTGATTTTTGTGCTTCTTCCTATAAAATAGGGATGGTGTTATATGCGTTGCAATACGGTTTGAATGAGGGTGTTAATGGTGTTGCGGTAACCTGTGTTTGCTTCGTGGGCAACGCGGTTGGCAATGACCATACACACGGTGAGGGCTTTGTGTCCGAGAAGGGCTGAAAGGCCGGCGATGGCGCTACTTTCCATTTCGAAATTGGTGATGACTTGCTCGTCTCGTTTGAAGGACATGATTTTGTCATTTTGTTGCGGGTCGGCAAGTGGCAAACGGAGCGTTCTGCCTTGAGGTCCGTAAAAACCGCCACAGGCAATGGTCACACCGCGAACCATATCTGTTTGCGCAATTCGCTCTGTGAGTGAGGCATTGGCGTGAATGACGTAAGGATAGGGGATACATTGGTTGCCCTTCCAGTTCATGTGGCGCATGAAGTCGGCTTCAAAGTCAAGGTCACACACTTGATTGCGCCCTTCATAGAAATTGAGGAGACCGTCGAAACCAATGCTCGTTTCGCTTGCTATAAAGGTGCCTACGGGACAATGAGGTTGGAGTCCGCCACAGGTGCCAATACGCACAATTTCAAGGGATTTGAGTTGAGGATTAACGGTGCGTGAGGTGAAATCGATATTTGCCAATGCGTCAATTTCATTCATGACAATATCGATGTTGTCGCAACCAATCCCTGTGGATATAACGGAGATGCGTTTGCCTTGATAGGTGCCCGTAATGGTGCGGAATTCACGGTTGGCCACTTCGCATTCGATGGCATCAAAATTGCTGGCCACGAGTTTCACTCGGTCAGGGTCACCCACGAGGATGATTTTGTCGGCTAATTGTTCGGGCAGTAAGTGAAGGTGGAATATGCTGCCATCTTCGTTGATGATGAGTTCGGAGGATGGGATGGGGCGCATGGTGTTTAGGTTTAAGGGTTGATATGTTTTGAGGTGTTGAGAGACTTCTTATTTGACTTGAAATTCTTCCTCACTTAATTAAAATTATTTGAGACTTAAGAAAAATTAAGTGAGAAAGAATTTTTCCTAAAATAGATATAGTTTTTGGGGGTTGAGATTTTGCCGTCGTGAGGTCAAGAAGTCTTCTGAAATCAAGGCGGAGAATGAACGATGCTGTAGGGTTGTTTATGGGCGAGAACTTAATTGTTGGTTCTCCAAATCTCGCATTTGCTTTTCTGCCTTTTTGATGTTCAGCAAAGTTTGTTCGCGCTCCAATTCGATTTGCAAGATGTTGTCGTAGAGCATCGTTGAGGGATTTTCTCCGTATTGCTTGCGCAAGGATTTCAGGAGCGCTTCTTGCGATTTGAAGGACGCATAATGTTGGGCAAGTTGTTGTGCGAGTTGTTTTGCCTCAGCGTTTTTGAAATCATCAAATTTGTGGTAAACGGTTGTGTTGTTGATGATAAATTGTAAATGACTTGCGCTTTCTTTTCCTGTGTCGCCCACTTGTTGTAGGGCTTTCCATTCAGCAATTTTTTCTTCTTGTCCGATTTGTGTAGTAGCGATGGAGTGGATATTGGCAGCCTGGAAAAGTTCAACGAAATCCGTTTCCGTGGGGTAGGGAGTGTGGATGGCGTTAGGAATGAAGGTGTAGAGGCACACACTATCAGGCGAGAGTCGGCGGTCAGTTAGGAAATAGCCCGTGTTGGTGCTTTCATCAATGTAATACATATAGTCGTTGGCCTCAGAGTTGAAGGGCATGCCGATGTTCTGAGGTTTGAGGAAAGTCTTGTCTTCGTTGTCATATCGGGTGACATAGATGTCCCACCCTCCGATTCCGTCTTCTGTTTGTGCGGCATAGTAAAGACTTACGCCGTCGGCGAGTAAGAAGGGAAAATCCTGATTCACATCTTCATGGTCAGTGATTTCAAGAGGTTCGGGTTGTGACCACTGTCTTCCCGTTTTCATGGTGCGTGAGAGGGTACTTACTCCGTCGTGAGTGACGGGTAAAAACGCATTGTCGCCCAACGCGTTAAGGTAGGCAGCTTCACCTAAAGAATCAATCTTGAGATGGATGAGTTTTTGCAAGGTTGAGGCTGGGCAGATTTTCCCCATTTCAGGGTTAAGAGACAGTTGCTGGAGCGCTTTTTCCTTGGGGAGGATAATGCTGTCGATGAAAACCACTTGCTGTGTGCTTCGGATGTTAGTCTCTGCAATTCTGAGGACATTGGCTAATGAGTCTAAAGCGTCAATGTCGCAGGTGGGGCGTCTTAATTTTCGTTGCTTTGTTAATTCCTCTTGTATGCGTTCAAGCGCTTGAGGATAATCGCCTGCCACGACATGATTGTTGATGACCTCGAGAGGGTCGACTTTTGTTGTCTTTTTCTTTTTGCTTTGTGAGAAAGTTGGTGGGATTATGAAGCAACAAAGAAGGAGCGCAAGCAGTGATTTTGGCATATTCATAGGGGCAAAAAATCGTTTATGGTTTAAAAATGAAAGTATAAAAGAGATTCGTTGCTGATTTTTGACTTCAAAAGTACGGTTTTCTTTTATAAATGCTTACCTTTGCTAGGAATAAAATACTAAACCACTATAATTATGCAGTGTATTCGCACTATTTTACTCTTATTTTTAACAGTTTTTTCGACTTCACTTATCGCTCAAACCCGCATTCAGAGTGTGCATCAAGCAGTGAAGGGGGAAACTTTACATAGTTTGTCAGAAAAATATGGTGTGACGATTGCAGATTTGCTTTCTGTAAATCCAGAAATGTCGTCAAAACCCAATAAGAAGATTAAGAAAGGATATTTGGTGAACATTCCTGAGCGTAAGACCAAAACCCCAGTGTTTGTGGTTCCGCAAGACACCTTTTGTGTGGCAGTTGTTCTGCCTTTAACCACAGCTGGAAAGGAAGGCGAACGCTGTTTGGAGTTTTATCGCGGTTTGTTGATGGCGGCTGATAAAGAGCGTGAGAATGGACGTGTGGTTAAAGTTGTTGCGATTGACGAACCTGGGGTAAAGCAGGGTGTAAGTGAGGTGGTGAATGCTCTTTTAGAAATAAAGCCCAGTGCGATTGTCGGACCTTTGTATCCTCAGCATTTCAGTGCGATGTCAGAGGTGGCGAAAAGTTTGAGCGTTCAGTTGATTGTGCCTTTCTCTTCAAAGGTGAAGGAGGTGGAAACAAATTCCAATATACATTTGCTGAATGCGCCAACGGCGGTAGTTCAAGAATTGAGTTGGAGGTTGTTTGATTCGCTTTTTGGTAAGAAAAGGTGTGTGGTTATCAAGACTAAAGATGCGACGGACGCTGAAGTTGTTAATCACTGGGTGAGCAACTTGAAGAATAAGGGGCGTGAGGTGAAGACCCTTTCTTCAAACTTTACACAGCAAGACTTGTTGAACGCCTTGCACCCCAATCAATCTAACGTGATTGTGCTTGACGGAAGCAATCAAGAAAATGTGTTGAGCATCTTAAATAAGGTTCGTGAATATACAAACGACGCTACGACGCATAGTATATCAGTCGTTGGGCATAATGCTTGGCAGACCTTCTCGATGGAGCATCATATGTTGCTCGGTTTGCTTGACACGCACATTCTTTCGCAAGATTATTATAATGCGCATAGCAAGCAAGTTATTGCGTTTGAAGAAGCTTATCATCAGTGGTTTAAGCAATATCCCCTTCAGTTACATCCCCGAATGGGAGAACTTGGTTATGACACCGGACTCTACCTCTTTAACGCACAGAGTGAAAATTCGCTGAAAGACGCAAGTGGTAAAGACATCAACTACTTACAATCAATCTTAAAATTCCAAAAACTTGGGTATGGCGGTTATGTGAATGCCAGCATGATGTTCCTCCGTTTTGGTTCAAGCAGTACTCCCGATATTATTGAATAATGAAACTAAAATCCATTGTTTTTGCGCTCTTCATGGCGTTAGCAACATTCACGACACAGGCACAGATTGGCGATTATCGCAATGACATGTGCTTGGGGGTGAGTGTGGGTGCATCGATGAATAAAATGGGATTTGACCCCATTATTACACAGAAGTTCCACACCGCGCCAACTGTAGGGTTGACGTTTAGATATACGAGTGAAAAGTTTTTGTCGGCTTATTGTGCCTTGCAAGTAGAGTTGAATTACACACGATTAGGTTGGACAGAGGACGTTTTAGATAGCAACTCCAATCCTTTGCCTGATACGTTTAAATCCAACTTAGACTACTTACAATTGCCATTCCTTGCACGTTTGGCATGGGGTAAGGAGGATAAGGGGGCGCAATTCTTTTTTCTCGTAGGTCCACAAATTGGGTATTGCATTTCAGAGAGCAAAGAGTTTAGCAATCAGTGGACACTCAATGCTTCAGGAAAACCTGATAGACCTAACAATATGTATGCGCAATACGACCTCCCCGTGAAACATAAGTTTGACTATGGCATTACGGGCGGTATCGGTGTAGAGTTAAACACAAAAGCGGGACATTTCCTTTTGGAAGGTCGCTACTATTACGGTTTGTCAGACGTGTTTGGAAATTCAAAGAAAGACGTGTTCTCGCGCTCTAACCATGGAGCCATAATTGCGAAACTCTCTTATCTTATAGATATCAACTAAAAGTCCTTGAAAGATAACGAGCAGACCCGATGGAATCTCCAAGTCTGCTCGTTTCTTTCTTTGAACAAGAAAACATGAAACTATCCGACTTACATACAGGAGAAATTGCCGTGATTGCTAAAGTAGGTGGTCATGGCGGTTTTCGTAAACGCATCGTAGAGATGGGGTTTATCAAGGGGAAGGAAATAAAAGTTGTGCTCAATGCCCCCTTGCGCGACCCTATTGAATACGAACTCATGGGGTATAAGATTTCACTCCGTCGCGAAGAAGCAGCATTGGTTGAAGTTATCAGTAAAGAGGAAGTTGAAGCGTCGCTACACGCAACAAATAAAGAGCAACTTTCTGCCCTTACGCCATCTGAGCAAGAACAGACCGAATTGGAGCAACGTATGCACCTGATGGCTGATTTGAAGGGGCATACGCTACGTGTGGCGTTAGTGGGGAATCCTAATTGTGGAAAAACTTCGTTGTTTAATGCTGCTTCAGGAGGTAAGGAGCATGTAGGGAATTATGCAGGGGTGACGGTGGATGCTAAAGAAGGCAAATTTAAATTCGTTAAGAAATCTACGGGAGAACAATACACCATTATCTTAGTAGATCTCCCCGGCACCTATTCCTTGTCCGCATATAGTGCAGAGGAGCGCTACGTAAGAAGTCAACTTATTGAGCAAACGCCAGACGTTGTTATCAACGTAGTAGATGCATCCAACTTGGAGCGCAACTTATACCTAACCACCCAACTCATCGACATGAATTTGCGTATGGTGGTGGCGCTGAATATGTTTGACCAAGTTCGTGAGAATGGAGATGAGTTAGATTATCATCAACTTGGAATACTGCTGGGTGCTCCTATGGTGCCCACCGTTTCTCGAAGTGGAGAAGGCATTGAACAGTTGTTTGAGCAAGTTATTGACGTGTATGAATATAAGTCACCCGTAGCGCGTCATATTCATGTCAATCATGGAAGTGAGTTGGAACGGAGTATTGACCGCATTAAGGAGGTGATTCAGAAAAATGGACAGATACGCCACAAGTATTCAACACGTTATCTTGCCATTAAACTTCTTGAAGGTGATAAGGAGTACAACTCGTTTGTTGACACCCTTAGCAATCATGATGAACTTGTTGCGGCACGCTATGAAGAACAGCAACGCATTATGCGTGAACTCTCAACGGGCGCAGAGGAAGCCCTGGTTGATGCTAAGTATGGCTTTATTCAAGGGGCGTTGAAGGAAACACACCAATGCTCTCATGCACAAAAGAAAGCAGAAACCCTGTCCGAACGAATCGACAAGATTGTTACTCACAAGTGGTTAAGTTATCCCATTTTCCTAGCTATATTATATATTGTGTTTGAAATTACCTTCACTATCGGGGCTTATCCTATGGAATGGCTCTCATGGTTGGTTGATAATTTCGCAGCATTTGTAGCGATGAGCATGCCCGAGGGCATTTTGCAGGATATGGTGGTAGATGGAGTGATTGGAGGAGTGGGTAGTGTGATTGTTTTCCTCCCCAATATCTTGTTGCTCTATCTTTTCATTTCTCTGCTGGAAGACACAGGGTATATGTCGCGTGCGGCATTTATAACTGATAAGTTGATGCATAGAGTGGGGCTTCACGGGAAGTCGCTGATTCCGATGGTGATGGGACTTGGGTGTAACGTCCCCTCGGTTATGGCAACTCGTATGATTGAGAATCCTAAGAGTCGCCTCATAACGATGCTTATCATTCCCTTTATGTCGTGCTCAGCACGTTTGCCCATCTATATACTTTTGATAGGGGCGTTCTTCCCTGAGTCAGGTAGTTGGGTGATGCTATCACTTTATGCTTTAGGTATTCTTGTAGCACTACTTTCTGCAAAAGTATTCTCCAAATATTTCAGAGTGGGTGAAGATTTACCCTTCGTTATGGAATTGCCTCCTTATCGCATCCCAATGCCAAAATCTATTTTGCGCCATACGTGGGAAAAGGGGAAACTATACCTTCAGAAAATGGCGGGGCTCATCTTAGCATTTTCCATTGTGATTTGGGCATTGGGGTATTTTAAAATAAGTGCCACTAGCGAAAATGAGGGGATTACGACAGAGATATCTTGCCTTGAATATGTTGGACAAGGAATTGAACCTCTGTTTGCTCCGATGGATTTTGACTGGAAAATGTCGGTGGGAATCTTAGGTGGTTTAGGTGCCAAGGAACTTGTAGTGAGTACACTCGGAGTGCTCTATGCCGATGATTTTGACGAAGCAAGTGATGAAAGTACGTCGCGCCTTCAAGCAACGCTTGCGCAACATATTTCGCCTCAGTCTGCTCTTGCCTACATGGTGTTCCTATTGCTATACCTACCTTGTATTGCAACAATTATTGCAATTCGGAGTGAGAGTGGGTCTTGGCGCTGGGCTTGTTTTTCTGTTGTTTACTCGTCTGTGCTGGCATATAGTTTAGCGTTGCTAACTTATTTTGCCTATGGTTGGTGGGGATAAAGATGTGGTCTTTATAATGTCTAAAGTGTCTATAGTTCCTATAGTACCTATAACATCTATCATCTTTCTATTGTTTAATACAATAAAAGCGGATATGTCGAGGTTGACATATCCGCTTTTTCCTTAAGAGGGAATGATACTTTCCTTTGTTTATGCTTCTTCCTTCATGTGGCGAACAATACCGAGTTTAGAGTTTTCAATAAACGTAACGATATTGTCGATGGGTTCACTGTGGGGAATTTGCTCACGAATCTTGATAATTGTATCTTCCATGCTAAAGTTACCCGCATAGATGAGGCGGTAGGTATTAGCAATGTGGCGCAAAGTACGATCATCTACGTTGACATGCTTGAGCACAAAGTTATTAATGCCATGATACATCGCAGGATTACCTCCGAGAATGATGTAGGGAGGAACGTCTTTCTGCACACGGCAACCGCTTTGGATGAGTGAGTAACGACCGATACGCACATGCTGTTGCACCTGTACGTAAGAACTCTGGATGGAGTAGTCATGAATTTCACATTCACCAGCAATGTTTACACCAATACCCAATACGCAGTGGTTGTGAATCTTTGTGTCATGACAAATATGCACCTTGTCCATAAGGAAATTGCCATTACCAATTTCCGTAGCGCGGTCATCGTAAGAAGAACCAGCGATTACCACATTTTCACGAATGCGGTTGTCATCACCAATAATTACACGGTGAGGGTGACCTTCTTGATAGTGAAAGTCTTGAGGTGTTGCACCAATTACAGCATTCTGATAGATAATATTGTTCTTACCCATCACAGTGCCTTCAAGAATGGACGCATGAGGCATGATAACGCAGTTGTCACCAATTTCTACGCCAGCTTCAATATATGCAAAGGGTTTTACCTCTACGTTGTTACCCAACTTAGCGGTTGGGTCAACATATGCTAAAGGACTAATCATAATAATTAGGGGTTAGGTTTTAAGGTTTTGAGGTTAAGAGGTGATGATAGACAACTTGTGGGGACTGAGATTTTGTCTATTGTCTTATAACCTAATGTTGTTATTCTCTTCCTCCTCCGAGGGCCTTATAAAGGTTAATACCAGCGTTGAGTTTGTTGTACTTATCAGTGATGAGTGACATCTGAGCTGAAAGTAAACTCTGCTGAGCTGTGAGTGTCTCAAGATAAGAAGTTGTGTTAGAATGCTGGAAAAGCAACATGGTTTGTTCAGTTGCTGTCTTCAACACTTCCACTTGTTTCTCACGTTCTTTTTGCTGAAGAACAGCTGTTTGATAATCAGCAAGTGCATTACTTACTTCCTGTCCAGCCTTAAGCACAGCAGTTTGAAAATCAAGAGTCGCTGCTTCATAATCCAACTTTGAAACCTTGAGGTTTGCAGTAAGTTGACCATTCATAAAGATGGGTTGAGCAAGACTTGCCGCAGCATTGAGAAGGAGTTTACCAGGATTAACTACAGCACCGACATTATTTGTCCATCCTGCAACACCTGAAATAGTGATAGCGGGGTAGAACTTAGAGCGAGCAATGTTCACATTATAGAAAGATGTTGCCAATTGTGCTTCCGCAAGGCGTACGTCAGGACGGTTTGTTAATAATTGTACAGGAACGCCAACTTTCATTGTTGCGGGGAAGTCATAAGCACCAAATTGGTTACGCTCAATTGCATGAGGTGCTTCTGCGAGTAATACGCAAAGAGCATTCTCTGTTTGACGAATGCTATTTTGAAGGGCGGGAAGAGAAGCTAGCAAGGTGTGATAATTTGCTGTAGCTTGCGCCACAGCAGCATTGTTTACCATACCAGCTTCCATCATCGCCTTCATTGCTTCAACATTCTTGCTCCAGATTTCTGCTGTAGCAGTTGCAGTTGCATACTGTTCGTCAAGCATTTGGAGTGTGTAGTACATTTGTGCAACAGCAGCGATAAGAGCTGTTTGAGTTGCTTGCTTGGCAGCCTTAGCTACAAATAAATTGGTCTTTGCGTACTTCTTAGCATTGTTGAGTGAACCAAACGAACCGATGTTCCATGAAGCGGAAATGGGCAATGTGTACGTTTGAACAGCCTTAGAGTGGTCAATAGAAGTAAGTTCACCCGAGGGAGCAAATACGAACGAAGGAATGTATGCTAACTTGGAAATGGTAAGATAAGCCTTTGCCTTCTCAATGTTCATGTCTGCCTTTTGCATGTCATTGCTAACCAAAACCTTTTCAATAAGTGTTTGGAGTTTCGGGTCGGTAAAGACTTCACGCCAAGGCATATTCCCAAAGTTAGCAGTGTCTGCAGTTTCAAGCACTGCAGTCATTGAAGTAGGGTCGCGGTAAATATCCTCAGTAACATTTGCGAGAGATTCAGGACGTTCGTAGTTCTTGAAAATTCCGCAACTAGTAAGAAGAGCGACACTTAATAGGGGAAAAAGAATTTTCTTCATTGTTATAAATTAAAGGTCTATGGGCAACAGGCAACAGACATTTCAAGTTTAGCTATTGTCTGTTGTCCATAGTCCGTTATCTGTTACTTAGAATATTGTTGCAAGTCTGCTTCTGCTTCTGGGTTATCCATATCTTCCCAAGTCATAGGCTTGATGCGTTCTTGGAGCGCTTGGAAGATTACGAACAATGCAGGAACGATAAATATCTGGAAGATCATACCGAGGAGCATACCGCCGATAGCTGAAGTACCCAGAGCGCGGTTACCATTAGCACCTACACCGAAGGCAAACATCAAGGGGAGCAAACCTACAATCATTGCGATTGATGTCATCAAGATAGGACGCAAACGAGCTGCAGCACCAAGTACAGAAGCATTCGTAATGCTCATACCCATCTTACGACGGTCAAGGGCGAACTCAACAATCAAAATTGCATTCTTTGCCAACAGACCAATCAACATAATCATTGCAATCTGAACGTAAATGTTGTTTTCTGCCGCAGAGAAAATGGGGATGAGTCCCATGAGGTGCAAGAAGATAAAGCATCCCATCAAACCGAAGGGCACTGAGAGCAATACGGCAAAGGGAAGCATGTAGCTTTCATACTGCGCTGCAAGCAAGAGATAGATGAACACGAAGCAAAGTGCGAAGACGATTGCTGTGGTGCTACCACTTGATTCTGCTTCTTCACGAGTTTGACCAGAGAATTCAAATGAATAACCTTCGGGAAGCACTTCTTCTGCCACTTCATTGATGGCCTGAATTGCCTGACCTGAAGTGAAACCTTCAGCAGGTGAACCGTTCACAGTAATAGAAGTGTACATGTTGAAGCGGTTGATAATGTCAGGACCCATGCTGGGAGTCATGGTTACGAATTCAGAAATGGGAGCCATCTCACCCTTCGCGTTTCTCACCTTAATCTTATTGAGCGATTCAATGTTGCTACGGTCTGCCTGTTCTCCTTGAATCATTACGCGGTAAAGTTTACCGAAGCGGTTGAAGTTACTTGAGTAAAGACCGCCGTAGTAACCCTGAAGCGTGTAGAGAATATCTGTTTGTGAAAGACCTGCACGCTTACACTTAGCCGCGTCAATATCAATAATGTATTCGGGGAACTTCGTGTTGAAGTTTGTCTGAGCAGAACCAATTTCAGGACGCTTCAAGAGTGCAGCAAGATATTGTTCAGTAACCTGTTGGAAGCGGAGCAATTCACCACCCGTACGGTCTTGGAGGTTAATTACGAAACCATTTGTTGCACCATAACCAGGAACCATAGGAGGCTGGAAGAAGAGCACCTGAGCATTCTTAAACACCTTCTGACTTTCAAGGTAGAGGTTGGCAAATACAACCGTTGCACTTTCTGTCAAAGGATTACGCTCTTCCCAAGGTTTCAACTTCACAATGAATGAACCGTAAGAAGCACCTTGACCACCCACGAATGAGTAACCTGAAATCATCGTTGAACTCTTTACGAGGGGAGAACTCTGCACCAAGTTGTTTACCTGAGTCAGGACTTCTTCCGTCTTATCCTGAGATGTACCAGGAGGCATTGCTACAGCACCCATGATAGAACCAGTGTCTTCTGAGGGTACCATACCCGTAGGAGTCAAATTCATGGCTACTACAAGACCAATCAAACTCAAAACAACGAATACCGCAGACAAGATGGGACGCTTCACGAAGAAAACTACACCATTCTTATAGCGCTGAATCATGCTTTCAAAACTATGGTTGAAGTTTTCGTGGAAACCTTGGTCAGTGAGGCGCTTTAAGCCCCAAATAGCAATGAGAACGAAGGGAATAGCAATCAACCAACCAGAAGTGAAACCTCCGAAAATCATGCCCAATACGGCAACGATTACCAAGAGATAAGTCAACTTAGAGTTGTGACGCTTCAACACGCGGTTGTAACGACCTGCCATTTCATCCTTTGCTGCATTCATGGCGATGCCCAATTTTTCCTTAGTTGAGCGTTCGTGACCTTCTTCATTGTGACTCTTCAACATGATAGCACAAAGAGCGGGAGAGAGGGTCAATGCGTTCAAAGCTGAGAAACCGATTGCAATGGCCATGGTGATACCGAATTGACGGTAGAAGATACCTGCCGTACCACCCATGAAACTTACGGGGATAAACACCGCCATCATCACCAACGTAATTGATACGATAGCACCGCCCAATTCACTCATGGCGTCAATAGAAGCCTTGCGAGCTGAACTATAACCTAAATCTAACTTTGCATGCACACCTTCAACCACCACAATGGCGTCATCGACTACAATTGCAATGGCAAGTACTAGCGCGGAGAGTGTGAGCAAGTTGATAGAGAATCCGATAGCATTGATAGCGAAGAATGTACCGATAAGTGCTACGGGGATTGCAATGGCGGGGATAATCGTAGAGCGGAAGTCCTGAAGGAAAATGTAAACCACCAAGAACACCAATACGAAGGCTTCAATCAATGTCTTTACTACTTCGTGGATTGAAGCAAAAAGGAATTCATTTGCATTCTGAGAAATTACGAACTCAAGACCAGGAGGCAATGATTCGCTGGTTTCGTCAATTAATGCTTCAATATCCTGAATAATCTGAGTTGCGTTAGAACCTGCTGCCTGGAAGATAATTGAAGTTACGGCGTTGTGACCGTTTACCTTACCCATGAAGCCGTAAGTCATACGTCCCAATTCAATGCGTGCAACATCGCCTAAGCGAATCACACCACCATCATCCGTAGAACGCAAAACAATGTTTTCAAATTGCTCAGGTGAGGTTAAGCGACCGCGGTAACGCATAGTGTACTGATACGTGTTGTTATCACGTTCACCAATTGTACCAGGGGCAGCTTCGATGTTTTGGTCAGAAAGAATGCCTGAAATGTCTGTGGGAACAAAACCATACTCTGCCATCTTTTCAGGGTCAAGCCAAATACGCATTGAGTAGTCAGCACCCATCACCATGGCATCACCTACACCCTGCACACGCTGAATCTGAGGCAACACGTTGATTTTTGCATAGTTTTCAAGGAATGCAAAGTCATAGCGGTCTTCAACGTCAACAAGTGAGAAGACGATAAGCATGGAGCTCTGACTCTTCTGTGTGATGACACCTACGCGAGTTACTTCAGCAGGAAGCAAACCTAATGCCTTTGATACGCGGTTTTGAACGTTTACGGCTGCCATGTCAGGGTCAGTGCCCTGCTTAAATGTAATCGTAATCGTTGCATTACCCGTATTTGTTGCACTTGAAGACATATAGTCCATGTTTTCAACACCGTTAATCTGTTCTTCAAGCGGAATGATAACGGAGTTCAACACGGTTTGAGCATTTGCACCCTGATAAGATGTAGTTACGCGAATGGTGGGCGGAGCAATGTCAGGATATTGTGTAATTGGGAGTGATACCAAACCAATTACCCCCAAGATGACAATTACGATAGAGATTACCGTAGAGAGCACTGGGCGATTAATAAATGTATCGAGTCTCATTTTTCTTTAGAATTTTAGTAGGCAAGGGGAGCACTGCAAGAGAAGGACCTCAATGAGTGAAAAATGTAAGTGACTTAATTAAAATTATTTGAGACTTAATTTAAAATGTAAGTAACTTAATTTTATGGATTTGAGGCTTCGTTTTAAAGTTGTTACCTCGTTGCGAGTCTGCTCTGCCTACTTATGTTCTGATTTCGTCTTTTATTCTTGTCCTGGAAGTTTCTTTTCAGCCATGTGCTGTTGTGACTTCTCTTCGATTGCCTTACGCTCTTCAGCTGTGATAGGAGTGATTTCCATACCGTCCTTAAGCGTTGCTACGCCTTCAACTACAATGCGGTCGCCAATCTTTACGCCTTCTGTCACGATGTAATGCTGACCGTCGTTCTGAGAAAGCACCTTGATTTCTGTGTACTTCACCTTGTTGTCTTCGCCAAGTGTGTAAACGAACTTCTTTTCTTGCACGTCAACTACGGCAATCTGAGGAACCATAACGGCAGCTGAATCGCTTGTGGGAACTTCGATTGTGCCCGTACCACCACTACGCAAAATGCGGTTGGGGTTGCTGAAGTCAGCACGTACCTGTAAAGAACCTGTGCTTGCGTCAATCACACCGCTAATAGCTGTAATCTGACCTTGATTTTCAAACAACTTGCCGTTTGCCATACGGAGATTTACTGCGGGGAATGAAGCAAGTGCAGAAGCCTGACCTCCGAGGTTGAGAACCTGCTTTTCAGCCATTGAGAAGTAAACGTACATCTCTCTCAAGTCAGAAACCACGGTGAGGGGTTGGGGAAGAGAGGGAGATGCGAGGGTTCCCTGGCGGTAGTTAATCTTACCAACAACGCCGTTTGTGGGGCTTGTGATGGTGCAGAATGCCAATTGGTCCTTAGCATTTGTCAACTGTGCCTTTGCAGAAGCTAACTGAGCTTCAAGAGTTGCCAATTGATTCTTTGCTGAACGCAAATCAAAATCAGAGATAATGCCCTTTGAATGAAGCATTTCCTTGTTCTCTACGTTCAAACGCTGTGTTTCAATGCTTGTTTCTGCCATTTTTACAGCAGCTTCTGCTGACTTCACAGCTGCATTGTAAAGAGTGGGGTCGATAAGGAAGAGGGGTTGGCCTGCTTTTACTTCTTGACCTTCCTTCACGTAAACATTAAGAATGTGACCACTAACTTTGGCTACGATGTTTACATCCTGGCATGAGCGAATGGTTGCAGGATATGACGTAGTGATATCTGCTACCTGTGGAGCAATTGTTTCTACTACGTGCTTGTTGTCGCCTGTGGGCATTCCCTGCTTCTTTGAGCATGACGTAATTGCCAAGCAACCGAGGGCAAAAAGTGCAATTTTGCTTTTCATTTGATTGTAACTATTAGTTGTTGTTAATTAATTATTTTCAAATACTTTTTGAGGATAAATCAAGGGACTTACATACGCTGATAAACCAAGAAGTACGCTTTGTCTGATTTTATCGATGCAAAGTTACTAAACAAAACTAATTTGGCATGATAAGTTTTAGGTCAAAACTACGGTAATATTTATATATTTAACATTTTATAAGTTTACGCTGAAGGGTTGCTTCTAATTTGTTTACTTTGAGTGGCAAAAATTAGGTGCTTTAAATGAATGATTCATGAGTTTTGGGCGCGTCAAAATTCGTTGGTGGTAAGTTATGTTTCATGAGAAATATTTAAATTTGCACTATTGCTAATGATTTGTTGCGAGAAAACGCATTAAGAGTTATTCAAAACTGATGCAATGTGCTGATTGAATAATAGTTAAAGATTGGTTGAGGAATAAATTTTGTGGGGAGTGAAAAATAATTCTTAAAAAAAAGAGGGTAATGTTTCTCTCGTCTCGTTTATAAATCTTAATTTTGCTTTATGTGTGAGTGTGAATGGCGCAGATGTTGCGGCTTTGCTTCTCATTAAGCGTAATTCTCACCTCGTTAGACGTAAAATTTTTAACAAATAATTTTAGAATATGGACTTTAAGAGATTGGCCGAGCAGTATAAGTCTGAATTGCTCGACAAGGTGATTCCCTTCTGGCTTAATAAGTCGCAGGACAAGGAATTTGGTGGTTTCTTTACTTGCTTAGAGCGTGACGGTTCTGTGTTTGACACGGATAAGTTCATTTGGCTCCAGGGACGTGAAGTGTGGATGTTTGCCACGCTTTACAATAAGGTGGAGAAGAAGCAGGAATGGCTTGATGCGGCTATCCAAGGTGCGGAATTTTTGAAGAAATATGGTCATGACGGAAACTTGAATTGGTATTTTGCTCTTGATCGTGAGGGAAATCCGCTCGTAGAACCTTATAACATCTTCTCTTACACTTTCGCTGTGATTGCTTTCGGTCAGTTGGCTATTGCTACGGGTAATGAAGAATATGCTGAAATTGCGAAGAAAACGTTTGACATTGTGCTCTCAAAGGTGGATAATCCTAAGGGTAAGTGGTCAAAGGCGTCTCCTGGTGCACGAGCATTGAAAAGTTTTGCTTTGCCCATGATTCTCTGCAATGTAGCGCTTGAAATTGAACCTTTACTTGAACCCTCTTTCCTTGAAGAAAAGATTAAGGAATGTGTGCATGAAGTGATGGATGTGTTCTATCGTCCCGAACTCGGACTTATTGTAGAGCATTTGGGCGTAAACAACGAATTGGTTGACTGCATGGATGGTCGCCTTTTGAATCCTGGACATGCGATTGAAGCAATGTGGTTTATCATGGACCTTGGAAAGCGATTGGGTGACCAAGCACTTATTGATAAGGCAGTCGACATTGCGCTTAAGGAAGTGGAATATGGTTGGGACCATCAGTATGGTGGAATCTTCTATTTCATGGACCGCTTAGGACATCCGCTTCAGCAGTTGGAGTGGGACCAAAAGCTCTGGTGGGTGCACATTGAAACGCTCATTACGATGATTAAGGGTTACCAGCTTACGGGTAATGAAAAGTGCTTAGAATGGTTTGAACGCATTCATAATTACACTTGGTCACACTTCGCAGATCCTGAATATCCCGAGTGGTTTGGCTATTTGAATCGCCAGGGTGACGTGTTGCTTACGCTTAAGGGTGGTAAGTGGAAAGGATGCTTCCACGTTCCTCGCGGACTCTTCCAGTGTTGGACGATTTTGGAAGAAATTTCTAAGCGTTAGTTAGTTGATTTAAGGGTTTAATAAATATGGCATAAGAATCAGAGAATCATGGTGTTTTAATTCTGTGTTCTTTGTTCTTGTGCCTTTTTCTTTAGTCTTTTTCTCGTTTCTCTTTTTATCTTTCGGTTATGATTTTATCTCATGTTTCAGATAGTGCCCGCTATGAGGCGCTTCATCCTTTGTTTAAGAAGGTTTTTGACTACGTTAAGGCGAATGATTTGCTTCATGCTCCTGCGGGTCGCATTGTGCTGGATGGTGATGCATTGTTTATTAACGTTTGTGATGCAAACTTGGTGACTGCTGAGGCTCAGAAGTTGGAGGTGCATCAGAAGTATATTGACATTCACTTCCCTTTGAGTGGTGAGGAGATTGTGGGTTGGAAGCATCTTTCGGGCTTAGGTGAAAGTGAGGCTCCCTTTGATGCTGAAAATGATTTTGCACTTTATGCTGAGAAACCTTCTACCTACTATACAGTGATGCCTGGTGAGTTTTACATTGTGTATCCCGAGGATGCCCATGCGCCTATAATTGGTGAGGGATGCCTTCGTAAGTTGATTGTAAAGGTTTTGATTGATGCGTAAGTGGATGGTGAAATTTTCGCTGAGTGGTTCACTTCTTGTTTGTGGACTCATGATGTTCAGTGTTTTTACTTCTTGTGGCGATGCAAAAGGTAATGCGGGTAAGGAAGCTGTGAATCAAGAGTGTTCAGATACGGCTGATGGTGATCAACTTCAAGTGGCTGTTTCAACCTTGCGTTCGGAATTGCCTATAGCGAATGAAGATGGTGAGTTTCAGAAAGTTTCGCAAAAGGATGACGTAGTAGTAATTGATTATGTGATGGCTGAAGAGCGCTTCATGAGTTACTATTCCATGTCAGAGGAGGAACGTAATGATGAGAAACTGAACTTTCGTGAACTTTTGGATGTAACGCCTTTTGAATCATTACTTTATCAGTGTTATGAGAAAAAGGTGGGCATCCGCTTGAATGTGATTGGTATTACGAGTAAAGAGAAGTTTGTGATAGACTTTAAGGCTGAAGAATTGTAAAGCTTTTGTATTTATATAAATAATAATATACCCCTGTGAGAGACCTTACAGGGGTATATTATTATAAATCAATAAAGAAAGTTCGTCTTATTTGTGCGTTGAGTTTTAAGAACTCCACTATGTAGTTTCGGAAATAGTAAGGGTTGTGCGTAAACACAAAAAAAGGGCATCCTCAACAAGAAAAAATACGAGTTGAGAAATGCCCACTTTTTGTGTGTATGAAAGATAGTCTCTGTGTGTGTCGAGATTACTTGAGTGTAACAACGATGTCCTTTTCAACTTCTTCAACAACTACGTTGTCTTCACGAAGCAACCAACCGAGAGCGAGGAGGATGTCCTTTTCTGCCTTAGCCTTAGTTACCTTCTTGAGTTCCTTTGTAGTCATCTGACCGTTTTCGCTGAGAGCTGTCCAAATCTTACCAGCTGTTTCGCCAACTTTCTGTACCATAAATTGTTAATTGTGTAAATAAATGAAGTTTGAATGATTTTTAAAATTCGGTGCAAAAGTAACACATCCACAGTAGATTTGTGAATTAAAAAATAAAAAGTTGCTACTTCATACACCAAATTTGCTTTTAAATGGTTATTTTTGCTAAATAAGTTTTGCATTTATCCCTATGTTCTCCATTCTCATTCCAACATATAACTTTGATTGTCTGTCGCTTATTCAAGAATTGGAGGAGCAATGCGAAGCCTTGCGCAGGGCGGATGGGGACTTTGATTATGAAATCATCGTGGCTGATGATTGCTCCACAAGGAAAGACTTGGTTCAAGCCCTTCAAGAGTTGACCGAGCAATTAGGCGAACGCGTAAAGTTGATTGCACTGACTCAGAACGTAGGTCGAGCAGAAGTTCGCAACAGGTTACTTCGTGAGGCGCATGGAACGTGGGTTTTGCTGATGGATAGTGATGCGCGCGTAGTGCGTAAGGATTTTCTTCAGAAGTATTGGGAACAACGTCATAAGGCCGAAGTCATTATCGGTGGCATTATGCACCCCTCTGAAGTCATGCCAGGCCGAGAATTGCGCATTGTGTATGAGCAAAGTTTTGAGAAAGAGCGCAGTGTGGGCTGGAGGCAGCATCACCCCTATGCGCGCTTCTCTGTGTTTAACTTAATGGCTCGTAAACAGGTTATTACGCAATTTTGTTTTGACATCCGATGTGAAGAATATGGTTATGAAGTCTTCTTCCTCGGAGTGGCCTTGGAAGCGGCTGGAGTGACTGTCTATCACATAGATAATCCCCTCTTACACACGGGTATAGACACCAGTGAGGACTTCCTTCGTAAAGCAGAAACGGCTGTTCGTACACTGAGCCGTTTGCCACAGCATTTACGCAGTAAAACAGGTCTTGAAAAGCATGCCTCTCGGTTCCGCCGCCTCTGCTTGTCTGGACTGTTCGTAGGCATGTTTCAACCTTTACTCCCCCTCATTCGCAAACAACTGTTGAGCAATAATCCCTCCGTTAAGTTGCTGCAACTTTACAAGATGTTTCTCTACTTAAAATGCAGCAAGGCCAATCAGAAGCGTGAAATAAAGCAGATTTAGGGATTTTCTTTGAAAAATATTTTGTGACGTAAAGAATAGTCCTTATATTCGTAGTCAATAAAATAAATATGGTATTAACGCAAAAATAAAATTTGGCGTATGAAAAAGTATAATTTCGGCGCGGGACCCTCAATTCTTCCCGCATCTGTAATGGAAGCAACAGCAGCAGCATGTTTGGATTTTAACGGAATGGGACTTTCATTGATGGAAATCTCTCACCGCACAAAGGAATTCCAGGCAGTTATGGACGAAGCACAAGCCCTCTTCAAGGAGTTGCTTCAAATTCCTGAAGGCTATAGCGTAGTGTTCCTCGGAGGCGGTGCAAGTCTGGAATTTGCAATGGTGCCCATGAATTTCCTTGAAAAGAAAGCTGCCTACCTCAACACAGGTGTTTGGGCAAAGAAAGCCATCAAGGAAGCAAAGGCATTTGGGGAAGTTGAAATCGTAGCCACCTCAGAGGATGACAATTACGATTACGTTCCCAAGGACTTCGTAATCCCCACAGATGCCGACTACCTTCATATCACAACGAACAACACTATCTACGGAACAGAACTCCGTCAAGACCTTGACAGTCCTATCCCCGTGATTGCAGATATGTCGTCAGACATCTTCTCTCGCCCCATCGACGTTTCAAAATATGGCATGATTTATGGCGGTGCACAGAAGAATCTCAGCATGGCAGGTGTGACCTTCGTTATCGTAAAAGATGAATTGCTCGGAAAGGTATCACGCCACATCCCCACTATGCTTGACTATAAGACTCACGTTGCAAAGGGTTCTATGTTTAACACACCGCCCGTAGTGCCCATCTATTGCGCTATGCAAACCCTCCGTTGGATAAAGAGCGAAGGTGGAGTTGAAGAAATGGCACGCAGAGCAGAAGAAAGAGCAGCCCTTCTTTATGCAGAAATTGACCGCAACAAGCTCTTCCGCGGCACAGCAAAGCCTGACAGCCGCTCACTCATGAACATCTGCTTCGTGATGAACGAAGAATATAAGGAACTCGAACAAGAATTCCTCCAGTTTGCACAACAACGAGGCATCGTAGGAATTAAGGGCCACCGTGACGTGGGAGGATTCCGTGCAAGTTGTTATAACGCAATGCCTCTTGAAGGAGTGAAAGAACTCGTTAAGGTAATGCAAGAATTTGAAGCAACTCATTAATGCACAGCATGATATGAAAGTTCTTATAGCCACCGAAAAACCCTTTGCTCCAGCAGCAGCAAAGGGCATTCAAGAAATATTAGAAAAAGCAGGTCACGACGTAGCAAAACTCGAAAATTACACAGAAAAATCCGAACTTCTCACTGCTGTAGCAGATGCTAATGCCCTGATTATCCGCTCAGATAAAGTAGATGCAGTCGTAATGGATGCTGCGCCCAACTTGAAAATCGTAGTTAGAGCTGGAGCAGGTTATGACAACGTTGACCTCACTGCTGCAACAGAGCGAGGCATCGTCGTGATGAACACACCAGGACAAAATGCTAACGCCGTGGCAGAACTCGTAATGGGCATGTTGCTTTACACCATCCGTATGCGATTCTCAGGCAAGTCAGGCACAGAACTTAGAGGCAAAAAGTTAGGACTTCTGGGCTTTGGGCACGTAGCACAACACGTTGGTACTTTGGCAAATGGCTTCGGTATGGACGTATATGCTTATGATGCATTCGGACGTCGTGATAACATTGATGCTGCAGGTCTTCACTTTATCGAATCAAAGGAAGACATGTTTGCAACCTGCGATATCGTTTCCCTTCACATTCCTTTGAAACCTGAAACTCGTGGAAGCATTAATGCATCCCTTTTCCAGAAGATGCCTAAGAATGCAATTCTTGTGAACACAGCGCGTAAGGAAATCATTAATGAAGACGATTTGCTCAAGGCTATGACTGAGCGTCAGGACATTAAGTATATCACAGACATTCAGCCCGATAACCACGAAGCCATGACAGCATTTGCTGACAGATACCTCGCAACTCCCAAAAAGGCAGGTGCACAAACAGCTGAAGCAAATGCTAATGCAGGATTCGCAGCAGCAC
This sequence comes from uncultured Prevotella sp., assembly GCA_937877685.1. Classification (GTDB taxonomy): domain Bacteria; phylum Bacteroidota; class Bacteroidia; order Bacteroidales; family Bacteroidaceae; genus Alloprevotella. The sequence goes on along the minus strand of CALFGU010000018.1, from coordinate 9,733 downwards.
GTCAAATTGCAGATTTCTTTGCTACGGGAAACAAGCGATTCCAAGTTAATAAATGACTCTTACCTAATTAATGCCATGAAAATCAAACCATTCGCCGCTCTTCGACCTCCACAGAGCATTGTTGAGGAAGTGGAGTGCAGAGCCTATGACGTGCTCAATTCTGAAGAAGCAAGAAAAGAGGCTGAGGGGAATCCAAAGTCGATGTATCACATCAATAAACCCGAAATCAATCTCGAACCAGGAACCTTGGACACCGACCCTCGCGTTTATGATGCAGCATTAGCGCAGTTTGAAAAGTTTAAAGCTGAAGGATGGTTGGTCCGTGAAGACAAAGAAGTCTATTATCTTTATGCGCAAACAATGAATGAAAAGACCCAGTATGGCTTCGTAGTCTGCTGTCATTCATCTGATTATAAAGAAGGACGCATTAAGAAACACGAGCTCACCCGTAAGGATAAAGAAGATGACCGCATGCGTCATATCCTTGCCATTCGCGCACAAATTGGTCCCGTTTTCTTAGCCTACAAGCAGAATGAAACGTTGCAACATTTCATTGATAAGTATGCCTCTGAAACTCCTGAGTATGACTTCATTGCTCCTATTGATGGGTTTCGCCATCGTTTATGGGTAATAGCAGATGAAGATGATATGAATCAAATTTCTGAAGCATTCACGCAAATGCCTGAAATGTATATTGCCGATGGGCATCACCGCTCTGCTGCTGCAGCACGTGTGGCTGATGAAATGAAACTCACGAATTCGCAACACACTGGAGATGAGGAATACAATTACTTCATGGCTGTGTGCTTCCCTCAAAATCAACTCACTATTCTTGATTACAACCGTGTAGTGAAAGATTTGAATGGTTACACAGAGGAAGAATTCCTTGAAGCTTTGCGTAAGAACTTTGAAGTGCAATGTAAGGGCAATGCAAATTATGCACCACAAGAACTCCACGAATTTTCACTCTATCTCGAAGGTCAGTGGTACAGTCTTAAAGCAAAAGAAGGCGTGTATAATCCCAATGACCCCGTGGGTGTGTTAGATGTTGACATTTCAAGTCGTCTCATTCTTGATGAAATTCTTAATATCAAGGATTTACGCACGGACAAACGCATAGATTTCGTAGGTGGACTTCGCGGACTTAATGAGTTAAAGCGCCGTGTGGATAGCGGAGAAATGAAAATGGCACTCGCACTTTATCCCGTGACAATGACGCAAATTATTGATATTGCTGACGCAGGAAAAATCATGCCTCCAAAAGCCACTTGGTTTGAACCCAAACTCCGTAGCGGACTCTTTGTTCATACGTTCTAACGAACATAGAGCAAATTAATACGTCGTTTGAAAACAGAAAATCAGTTGTTTTCAGTTGAAAATAAAGGATTGCATCACTATCTGAATGAAAAAGTAGTGGTGCAATCTTTTTTTGTAAACTTAGGTATAATCATTCTCTTCTAAGTTGTTAGTACTGAGCATTTAAGTAAATTCAAGTATATGTACACAAAAAAGGAGTAAAAAGCACGTGTTTAAGCATGCCCTTTACTCCGACCTTCTGAAATCTAGCAAATTATTTAATGATAAGTTTATCCGATCCTGCAGCCTTGAAACTCATGTCGAGTCCCTTTACGCTGTGTGTGAGTGCTCCAAAACTAATGAAGTCAACTCCTGCTTGAGCATAGGGAATCATTGTTTCAAAAGTAATGCCACCGCTTGATTCTGTTTCTGCACGTCCAGCAACGAGTTCAACAGCCTTCTTCGTATCTTCAGGCGTAAAGTTGTCAAACATAATGCGGTCACAACCTTCCTCTAAAGCTTCTTCAAGTTCCTTCCAGTTACGCACTTCACATTCAATCTTAAGGTCCTTTCCGTGGTCTTTGCAATACTGCTTAGCACGACTAATTGCGTTATGAACACCGCCACAGAAGTCAATGTGATTGTCCTTAAGCAGAATCATGTCAAACAGACCAATACGGTGGTTCATACCTCCACCAATCTTAACTGCTTCTTTCTCCAGCATGCGCATGCCAGGAGTAGTCTTGCGAGTATCTAATACGCGTGTCTTTGTGCCAGCATCAATCAGTGCTTGCTGATACTTATTCGTCATGGTGGCAATGCCAGACATGCGCTGGAGAATATTCAGCATCAGGCGTTCAGTTTGAAGCAAACTCTGCTCCTTACCCTTCACGCTCATCACAATGTCTCCAGGTTTTACGTGAGCACCATCTTGAATATAGACTTCAACTTCCATAGTTGGGTCAAAACGATGGAAAACTTGCTTAGCGATTTCCACACCAGCAAAAATGCCTTCTTCCTTGATGAGCAACTTACTTTCACCCATGCTATCCGCAGGGATGCAACAGAGAGTTGTGTGGTCGCCATCGCCAATATCTTCGGCAAATGAAAGGTCGATAAGGCGTTCGTTGAGTTCGTCAACTGTGTACATAATGGTCGTTATGAATATTTTAGAAGTTAAAATTCTGCGATTCTAAAGCATGAAGGGGTGTTTTACATACGTAGAAACTGTGAAGTTCATTGCATCTCTAACCTTTCTATATGCAAAAGTAAGGTAAAATTAATGAATAGACCCTATAAATTTCGTATTTTTGTAAACAAGTGAAAGTTCTTTTTCTTTCTCTACCCCCTTTTCTTCAATTTAAAGTACTCAAAACGATGAAAATAGGCATCTTTGGAGGTAGTTTTAACCCCATTCATTTTGGTCACTTACGTTTAGCAGAATGGATTGTTCGTTCTGGTTATGTAGATGCTGTTTGGTTGATGGTCTCCCCTCAGAATCCTCTGAAACAGCAAAGCGGACTCATGCCTGAAAGTCTTCGTTATGAACTTGCCTCGCTTGCTTGTCAGCAAGTGGAAGGAGTTGAAGCATGTGATTTTGAGTTTCATTTGGAGCGCCCTAACTTTACATGGCGCACCTTAGAATCTCTTCGCAATGCCTATCCTCAGCACGAGTTTTCGCTTATCATTGGTGAGGATAACTGGCTGATTTTCGAGAAATGGGCACGCTATGAAGAGATTCTTGCCACTACAGAATTGCTTGTTTATCCCCGAGGAACAGAAGTCCAAGAAGGTCCCACGCATCTCTCAAGCATTGCCAAGCGCATCCAAATTATGCGAGGTGCTCCCTTGTTTCCCTTCAGTTCAACAGAGGTTCGTGAGCGATTGAATAGGGGAGAAGGGGTGAATGGTATGATTCCTGAAGTCGTTGTGAAAAGACTTTGCGAGGTGAAGCAGGAAGGACTATAAATAATGTATTGGAAATTCGCGTGATAGCGAACTAATTCCCGCTCTTTAAATCCTTCTGAACAGTTTATTTCCCTCAATCATGAGACCCGTGTGAGGAATATTCTCAACGAATAATTGCCCTGTACCCAATCCTTGTGCAAAGTCTCCCGTGTTTAATTCAGAAGTAAATTGCGCAATGGCATTCAGTCCGATGTTGCTCTCAAGTGCAGAGGTGATCCAATAACCAATGTTCAAATCTTTTGCTTTCTGAATCCACGCTTTCGTACCTTCAAACCCACCATGCAGAGTGGGTTTCAACACAATATACGATGGACTTATTTCTCGGAGTAAGTCCATCTTTCTTTTCTCGTCGTTGATGCCAATCAATTCTTCATCAAGGGCAATGGGGAGTGGGGCAGATTTGCAAAGGTCAGACATCTCCTCCCAATTTCCTTGCCTAATGGGTTGCTCAATGCTGTGAATGTCTAATTTCGCTAATTCGTGAAGCACCTTTAGCACATTGCTTTTATCAAACGCACCATTTGCATCCACTCTGATTTGTAAGTCTTTAGCTGAAGCAAATTGGCGCAATTCGCGAAGTAATTCCAGTTCCTCATCAATATGAAGCGCACCAATTTTTAGTTTTACGCAATCAAATCCTGCCTCAAGTTTGCTCTGCATGCGTCTGCGCATCGTTTCTTTGTCTCCCATCCAAACAAGTCCATTGATAGGAATTCCCGCTTCTCCTTTTGTGAAGGGGGAATCATTGAATGTGAGACCATCATGAGCCTGTAAAGAGCGTAGGGCAATTTCTAAACCAAAACGCACTGAAGGATAATCGCTAAGGCAAGTGGTATTGCCCTCCGCTAAAAACTTTTTGCAACAGACTTCAATCACTTCAAGAAAGTTAGAGCAATAGTCGCAAGACAGGTCAAAAAGCGGTGCGATTTCTCCCACTCCTACCTGCAAATCTGTAAGTATGCGAGGGTCGGAAATGATGCTTCGGCAGAGGTCTTCGTGCAACTCCTCTTCACTCAAGAATACGTACCACACCTGCCTCTCTGTATATACTCCGCGAGAAGTACCTGCAGAGAAACTGAACTTTAGTGTATGTGGCAGAACATAGTGATACATAACTTGTTACGTTCTCTTTTTTAGTGGGTTGATTAAGGTAAGTGAGGGAATTTAGACCAATCTGGTTTACGCTTTTCCAAGAATGCTTGTCCGCCTTCATGTGCTTCGTCAAGCAGGTAGTATAGCATGGTGCAATCACCCGCAAGTTGCTGAATACCAGCTTGTCCGTCGAGTTCGGCATTCAAACCTGCTTTAATCATACGCAAAGCAAGTGGTGAATGTTCCATCATCTGTTCTGCCCATTTGATGCATTCATTTTCAAGTTCTTCAGGCGCAACCACCTTATTCACCATGCCCATTTCATAGGCCTCTTGTGCGGTGTATTGCTTGCACATAAACCAAATTTCACGCGCACGCTTTTGTCCCACAATGCGTGCCATGTAAGAGGCTCCAAAACCTGCATCGAAGGAACCTACACGAGGCCCAGTTTGACCGAATTTGGCTGTTGATGAAGCAATAGTAAGGTCGCACATCAAGTGGAGCACATGGCCACCACCGATAGCAAAACCATTCACCATGGCAATGACGGGCTTGGGAAGGGTGCGGATTTGCTTCTGAACCTCCAACACGTTCAAGCGAGGCACATCGTCTTGACCTACATACCCACCGCGTCCTTTGTAATTCATGTCTCCGCCAGCACAGAATGCCATGTCGCCAGCTCCAGTAAGCAACACCACTCGGATTTTTGCATCTTCATGGCAATAATTGAATGCCTTGCTCATTTCGCTGACTGTCAGGGGAGTAAAAGCATTGCGATAGCGAGGGCGGTTAATTGTGATTTTTGCAATACCGTTGTAGTATTCAAAAATGATTTCTTCAAAAGGGAGTATTTCTTTCCACATAATAGTGATTGTTTGAATTTCAAAAGTATGTTGTATACTGTTCTTCCGTTAGTTGTAAATTGAAATCTGCGAAATTAGGTAATTCAATTCCGTTTATTAAGTATTGGAAACTTTTTAGTTGTATTGCTCCCAATCCTAATCCAATTTCAGGAAAAATTAAGTCTCAAAGAATTTTTCTTAAGTCTCAAAGAATTTAAATTAAGTGAGAATTAGTTTTTGCTAAATCTCTTTTCCGTTTCAGGGGCACTATTCGCAGATGTATTCTAATACGAGCGGGCGAGTGTTTTTGGCACTTACATGCTCCAATACGAATTGCTTAATCTCCTCTGCTTCATGGATTTGCTTGTGATTTATAGCATACGAACGGCAAATTCCTTCCGCCGTAGCATCATGACTTGCAGCAATGAACGGGGCAAGCGCAGGGGAATTTTTAAGTCCATTAAATTTGTAGAAAATCTTGCCTCGGTTGTTGTTGAGCAACAAGACGATGAAATTTTGTTTCAATCCCACGTTCCAAAGTGCATTAGCGTCATAGAAGAAACTCAAGTCCCCGATAATGCACCCCACGATTTGCTCCGTCTTCAAGGAATGTCCAGCAGCAGTGGACAACGAACCCTCAATGCCATTCACTCCTCGGTTGCAATAAACGGGATAATCACCGCCCTGTATATGCGCATTCGCCCATCTCACACTGCTACTGTTAGCCACGTGTAATGCTCCAATCCCTACTTCTCGAAGCGCCGTTTCAAAGGCGATTATAGTCTTTTCTTCGTTGCTTATGGGCGGGAGCGTTAGTTCCTGAAACGCCTCGTTTACAGACGCTTTCCATTCCTGGTGGTAATTGCGCGGTGAGAGTAAGGGGAGTAGTCTTTTGAGAAAATCTATGGGGGCTGCTTGGATGGCAATATCTACCTTTCCAAATGTCTTTGCAACAGGACTTTCTGTGCCGATGCGAATAATCTTTATGTCCTTTTGCTTACGAAGATGGAGTTTCATTTGCTTTCCAATAAATGCCCCGCCAATGTGAAGGATGAGGTCGGGCATTTCTGAGGGAGTTGTTCCGCTGGCAAGGATTTTCTCCAATTTATCGCTTAAGTCAGCATCTTTTGCATTGCTTATGATTTCAGGCAACAGCGCGATGTGAGCAGATAGTTTTTCAAACAGTTCGGGTTCAAATGCTTCTTGTTGCCCCATCATGAGAAGCGGACGCTTGGCATTTAGAATCATTTCTGCCACTTGCTGAAGGGCGCTTTCTTCCACTTTGAAAACTTCTGTGCTTCTGTTCACAACGTTTACTTTTATCTCAGGAAGTGACTCTTGATTGAAGCAGAAGAGCGGTTCTTCAATTTGAATGTTGATGTGCGAAGGACCTTGGGCAGAGAGTATTCGAGTGATTCCTTCGTTTATTGAATGGAAATCATCGCCTTCCTCGATATTAATGCTGGGGGTATAAGGTTGAAGCGCCTCGTTTTGAGGTAAAGTTTGTCCGTCAAGGTGTCCAATCCATTCTTCAGGTCTATCGGCGGAAAGAATAATGAGCGGAATGTGTCTGTAATACGCTTCAGCAACGGCTGGAAGCGTGTTGAGAAGGGCACTTCCTGAAGTCACAGAAACAATGGTAGGTTTGCGGGTCTCAAGGTAAATTCCAATGGCAACAAATGCCGCAGAGCGCTCATCTGTGACAGGATGAAGGGTGAAACCTGCTTGGTGAAAGTTGTGGCAAAGAGGTGCATTACGTGCTCCAGGACATGCTACAATGTCTGTAATGCCCTGATTCATCAATATATGCGTTAGATAGTTGATATGTGCTTTGTCACTATACATTCTGCCGTTTGTTTCTTCGTGTTAATTTCGTGCCATTCCTCTTCTGCCTTACTTTCCTTCAAGAGACCGCCACCTGCGTAATATTCTATAGGGGTATTGACGTCCCAATGCGCACAACGGAGGGTGACGAAAAGATGCGTGTCTTTCCCTGTGGCATTGGGGCCTTCTGAATTGACCTTTGAGGCATTGAGAGGCCCTGAGCATCCTGCATAATATTTACGCGCTGAAGTTTCAATCTTCTTTATCGCCTCGTATGCTTCAATCTTGGGTAAACCACATACGGCGGGGGTGGGGTGAAGCTGACTCAGTATTTGACCAATGTTATGAGCAGTCGTGAAATAGAAATCTGTTCTGAGATGCTTGAGTTGTGCCGCCTCAATGGTTTGGATTTCAGAGTGTGAGAAGGTTGTTGACAGAGGACTTATTACGGAGGTGATGTAATCCGTCACACATTGTTGCTCCTTTTTGTTTTTCTCGCTCCACTCAGTCTCTTCCTTTTGCATCGTTCCGGCTAATGCCATCGTGTGCCACTGATTCGCCCCCTCGCTCTCCAAAAGCACTTCAGGGGTTATGGTTAACCAGAATCCCGTTTTGGGAGTATGCCACAAAGCAACGTAACACTTTGGGAAGGCATTGGCGGCATCTGTAAAAAGTTGTGTTACATTGGGTTGTAACTCTTGTGAAGAAGTAAAACGATGTGACAACACAATTTTTTGAAGTCTGTCACCGTCAAGCATTTTCTTGCATCTCTCAAAGTTCTGTAAGTAGTCGGCATCAACAGGAGTTGGCGCTACGTGCTTTATCATGGGGGAGGGAGTGGGCAGAAGGACTTGCGTGTAAGTTTCTTCTGCAGATATGAGTAAAATTGGGAAATCTTCCGTGTCGAAAGGCACAACTAAGAACCCTGAATCGTCGTTGGTGATTTCCGAAAGCTGCGTAATAGGCCGTGGAGGTGTCGTGCTGCCAATGTACCTATAATGATTCTCGTGGGGTAGTTTATAATAGGCAAATGAAAGGTGCTCCATCTGAAATGATTGTTTCATTTTGAGGGATTTGCGGTTAAGGGAATGGGGAGTGAAAAGCGTTAGTGTGAATTAACTTTTGTTGCGCTCCTTCTCCAGTTGCTTTGCTTCATCCCAAATCTTATCCATCTCTTCAAGTGTCATGTTTTTGAGGTCTTTACCTTGCTTTAAAGTCTTCTCTTCAAGGTAGTTAAAGCGTGAGATAAACTTTTGGTTCGTGCGCTCAAGGGCATTGTCGGGATTGATTTTATAAAGTCTTGCCGCGTTGATAAGACTAAACATCAGGTCGCCAAATTCAGCTTCAGCTTTGTCGGCATCCATGTTTTCAACCTCTTGTTCAAACTCCGAAATTTCTTCTTTCACCTTCTTCCACACGTCAGCACGCTCTTCCCAATCAAACCCAACACCTCGTGCCTTGTCTTGTACGCGATAGGCTTTGATAAGTGAGGGTAGGGCGTTGGGCACTCCTGAGAGCACACTCTTATTTCCGTCCTTTTCCGTTTGCTTGATTTGTTCCCATAGTTGGGTTACTTGACTTGCATTCTCCACACCGTCATGATTCCCAAAAACGTGTGGATGTCTATAAACCAATTTGTTAGAAAGATTTTCGCAAACGTCGTGAATGTCAAAGTCATTCGTTTCCGAACCAATCTTAGCATAGAAGATAACATGGAGCAACACGTCGCCCAATTCCTTGCTGATTTCCTTCGTATTACCTTTAAGCAGGGCATCAGCAAGTTCAAAAGTTTCTTCAATAGTGTTAGGGCGCAGGCTTTCGAATGTCTGTTTCTTGTCCCACGGACATTTCTCGCGAAGTTCGTCCATTATTTGCAACAATCTAACAAATGCTGCTGCCTTTTCTTCTATGGTATGCATGCTTAAAATCAATTTAGTATTTACTATCGCAAAATTATAAATAAATTGTGGAAAACCGCTATCTTTGCAAGGTCAAAAAATAAGGATTGAGATATGGAGAAGTTTGAACTTACGATTTTAGGTTGTGGAAGTGCCACACCAACTTTAAAGCACATGCCTACTTCGCAGGTGCTTAACGTTCGTGAAAAACTTTTTATGATTGATTGCGCTGAAGGTACCCAACTACAATTTCAACGTGCAGGTTTGCGTTACAATCATTTGAGCCATATTTTCATATCTCACCTTCACGGCGACCATTGCCTGGGCCTGCCGGGGTTGATTTCTACTCTTGCATTAAAGGGACGTACTTCAGATATTCATATTTATGCTCCTGTAGGAGCAGAAATATTGTTTCGCCCCCTCTTTGATTTCTTTTGTAATAACATACCCTTTGAAATCCTTATTCACGAAATTGATACAAGTCAAGTAACTCAGATTTATGCAGACAAAAGTCTTAAGGTAACTGCCTTTCCGCTCTTACACCGCATGCCAACTTGTGGTTTCCTTTTTCAAGAAGTAGGAGTTTTGCCCCACATTCGTAGGGATATGATTGATTTTCTTGAAATCCCTATTTGTCATATTCAATCAATTAAGTTAGGTGCAGGATGGACGACTCCAGAAGGGCGTTGCTATACGCATGGAGAACTAACGACACCTTCTTATTCACCCAGAAGTTATGCCTACTGCTCTGACACACGTCCCTTAATGAGCAATGTAGAACTGCTTAAAGGCGTAGATCTCATGTTTCACGAG
>CALFGU010000017.1 GCA_937877685.1 uncultured Prevotella sp. | reverse complement strand
ACAATTAGTATCTTTAGCGAGACAATTAGTAATAGAATTTCAATTTAGTTAGAAATAATTTTCGCAAGAATAGGTGGGTGATTTTCGAGTAGTTATAAAACAGTTTCCTAAACTCCTTTTTCATGCTTTGCAACCCCTCTGCTAACAAAACTTCTTCTCGCGTTTAAATTGCACCCCCTTCCAGGTGATGGCAGAACTCCCCTATATTGGGCAAAAGCAAAAAAAATCCCCCTTTGCACACGCAGAGGAGGAATAAATAAAGTTATCAGTGATTATTTACCACATCAATTTTTCAACTAGAAAGTTCTGTTTAGCTTGCTCCAGCATTTGCACTCGCTCTAAAGTTTGCTTGCGCGTTACAGCACACGATATGCGCCCCAATGAGTACCTTACCTGCACAACGGAGTCCTGCATGCTCTTGTTGATAATTTGATTAAGGTTTGTTTTCGCATAACTTAATCTCTGCATCAATTACAAATACATCTCCTTCGCTATCCTTCAAGACATTCCGAGGTAACAAATCCCAAACCTCAAACTCTTGATTTGTGAAACGTCCTTTTATGGGGGTACTATCAAAACCTAATGCCGCCATATAAGTAGCAATTTCAACCATAGTAGCAGGAGTGGCATCCTTGATTAAATATTGTGTGAACACAACCATGATTGAACTTCCAGGGAATCCCGTAAAGCCATAAAATTTGTATGCTGTTTCAACAAACAACGTATTGTGAAGAAGCATCTTGCAGAAAAGTTGTAATACACTGCCGTTGGAATTCAATAAATTGTTCACCTTAAAAATAAGGTTATCCTTAACATATGTATCATTTTCATTGCCACTGGGTCCTGGTATCCCTAATTCAAAAATCTGACTTATCGGAATCCATAATCCAAACTCATTGGCATACTCCTCCGTAATAATGCGCTCTATGTCAGATGCTCTTACATACTTTTCGCCTTTTCGAAGTTCGCTTTCATATAAGCGGCAGCGGCGGTAGAGTTCATTGGCGACTTCATAGATTCGGCAATTTTCTGCATCTTCCGTTCCGCTGATTCTTTGTGAAATTGATTCAAGTAAGTCATGTGTCATTGCTTTTTGATGGCAAAGTTACAACTTAGCGGGTGAAATATCAAATTTTGGATTACGAATGTCTTCCCAATCCCCCGCACGGTTCTTTAAACGTTCCCCTTTAACCTTTAACCATTCATCGTTCACCGTTAAATCCCTATGTTCCTCCACACCCTCAAAATCTCCCTCCGCAATCTGCTGAAATATAAATTGCAGAATGCGATTAGTATTCTTGCCCTTGCTGTAGGTATGGTCACGCTGGCGGCTACGCACTTTGTGCTGAGCCACTATGCTCCGCCTGCTGTTTGTGACGAACCTTATTACGACCGCCTGTATGAAATGAGTTTCGCAAAAAGTGCTACTGAAGAGCTGGTGGCTGATGATGTGCCGAATAATCAAAATCGTATTACAATTAACGACGAAATTCATGCTGCCCTTACTTCGGGTGGGGGCATGGCTGGGGTGGAAAAACTATTCTATGCCGATGGTCGTTACTACCTTCAAAAAGTCACCTTGATTTTAGCAGATTCTACGGAACGAAGCATGGACCTTGCTCATAGCAATACCCTTCCTGAGTATCTGAATTTTCGTGGCATCCGCTCGGCACTGACGGGCGAAAAAATTCCAGTGCTGAACTACGGCGAAGCAGTGTTGAGCGAAACGCAGGCAAAACGAATCTGTGGCGACGGAAATCCCATAGGCACCAAGATTGTGGTTAGAGAAATGGGCGCTGACTACATTGCCTATTCTGCCACTTACACGGTGAGGGACGTTTATCGCACCCTGACGCAAACAGATGTTACGACGGATCAAACCTACCTCTGTGGGGATTTGAAGGATGTATCTTTCGAATGGAAAGCCATAGATACCGACTACGAAATTCTGTTGCAGGAAGGTTACTCCGTGAAAGAATTGGAGGCAGAGGCGAACAGAAGACTTGCGCCTTTGGGTTTGCAGGCAAAGGTGAGCCTCCTTGATGATGTGTTGAAGGAGCTAAACCGGGAATTGATGCTGATGCGCACGATTGTCTATCTCATCAGTTCCATGGTATTGCTGGCTGCGCTTGTGGGTTTCTTGAAAATGCAAATCCAACTCTTCCAAATGCGTCGACGCGAAGTAGCGCTCCGCATGGTGCATGGCGCTTCGGCAAAAAGTCTGTTTGCCTTGTTCCTGACTGAAGTAATGATAACGCTAACAGGTGCGTTAGCGGTGGCTATGATTCTGATGTCATGGTTAGCAAATTATTCGGAGCAATACCTACATGTCATGTTTGACGCATGGGGATGGGTGGTGTACGGACAGTATGAAACGATGCTTTGGATTTATGGTAGCGTTGTTTTGCTCTGTGCCGTCATCGTGTGGATTACATTACACCGCATACGCAAAACTAACCGAGGATTGGCGGCTGGTATGCGTCGCAATGCCCGCCACGCTTTACGCAACACGATGTTGGGAATACAGTTGGTGGTGTGTATGGTATTCATTACGGGTTCATTGATGTTCTCGCAACTCATGGGATACATCAAGGACCAATTAAACATTCCCGACAACGACGACCATTATGCCGAATGCATTCAGATTCGCCCCTACGACTTAGAGGATTGCAAGCTTTTTGAAGAATACCTGCAAACCAATCCTCAATATGTCAAGCGCGCCATTAAGAATAACGAAATCTTCAACACGTTTCAAGAATATATGGAAACCCCTGGAGCGAAAGAGGCGCTGAATCGCCAGAACTTCCTGGTGCATTATTTAACCGACACCGCCTACTTCGACTTTTGGCAACGCCCCATCAAATGGTTTGTACCCAAGGAGCAACGACAAGAGTGCATCTTGCTAAGTGAAAAATTGTATGCCGAGTTGGATTCCTTAGGAGTTATCAAATCGGGAACCTTAACTCCAAAGTACTCCTCCACTTTACCCATCGGCGGAACCTATGCCACACTGCCCTATAAGAATGAGACAAAAGATCACGAGAAATGGGAATGTGCGGTGATGCAGGAATGCCCCGAAAATTTCGGGGTAGAATATATCATTGAACCCGAAGAGGGCAAGTACCACGAGGTTATGGAACAAATGGAAGAAACTATGCACCGTATCAATCCGTTACCGCTGGAACCCACGGTGAATAATCTGCGCGAGAAATATACTCAAGAACTCTCTGCGTTAGAAAACTTCCAGCATGGTGCCTGGATTCTCTCTGCCATCTGTGCCTTAATCTGCTTTATGGGAATTTGGAGCACTATTGCCCTTGAC
>CALFGU010000016.1 GCA_937877685.1 uncultured Prevotella sp. | reverse complement strand
ATTGAGTTGCTTGGCAAGGTCGTTGATGACTTCCATTTCGGGTAAACTTTCGACATTGAAGCAACTGATGCCCGCTTGGAGGGCGGTACGAATTTCTCGGTCGCTTTTACCCACACCTGCGAAAACAATGCCTTTTGGGGAGAAACCCATCTCTAAGGCACGTTGCACTTCACCACCACTGACGCAATCAATGCCAAGACCTGCTTCACGAACCAACTTCAGCAGTTCGGGGTTGGCATTCGCCTTAATTGCATAGTGAACGTGAAAATGAGGCGTTTCAGACAACTCCTTTTTGATAGCTTCAAGCGTTTGGTAAAGCAATGACGTGTTGTAGTAATAGAAAGGTCCCACCTCGCGCTCTATCTTCTGAAGCTGTTGAACGGAAACTCCTTCGTAAAAGTTAAAAGCCATATACTTTTTAGTTAAAAAGCGTCTTACTCAAAGCCTTCAATGCCGCATGCTTATCTTCTCCCTTAATGAGGAAAGAGATGTTGTGTTCAGAACCACCATAAGAAATCATACGAACGGGAATGTCGGCAAGAGCATTTGTAACCTTTGCTTCAAAACCTACATTATTCCATTGCAAGTCACCCACTACGCAGATGATGCACATGTCTTCATCAACCTCAACCGTGCCGTATTTCTTGAGTTCTTCAACGATGGGGTAGATTCGGCTATTGTTGTCGATAGAGAGGCTTACTCCCACTTCAGAAGTAGTTACCATATCGATGCTGGTTTTGTAGGTTTCAAAGATTTCAAACACCTTGCGAAGGAAACCTGTAGCGAGGAGCATACGACTGCTCACAATCTTGATAGCCGTGATGTTATCCTTTGCGGCAATGGCCTTAATCTTGCCAAACTCCATTTCGTTATTGATGAGTGTGCCAGGCGCCTTGGGATCCATCGTGTTGAGCAAGCGCACGGGTACACCAGCGAAGCGAGCGGGTTGCACGCAAGTGGGGTGGAGAATCTTCGCACCGAAGTATGCCAATTCGGCAGCTTCATCGAAGTGGAGTTGA
>CALFGU010000015.1 GCA_937877685.1 uncultured Prevotella sp. | reverse complement strand
TAGTATAAACAAGTTTATCCTCTGTCCTTACTTCGTGCGTCGGTTCCCCCTATAACAGGGGAGAGCGCCATGCGGAAAGTTTTTTCAACCTTACAACCTCAAACCTATGTTCCTCCACACCCTCAAAATCTCCCTACGCAATCTGCTGAAATATAAATTGCAGAATGCTATTAGTATTCTTGCCCTTGCTGTGGGCATGGTCACGCTGGCGGCTACGCATTTCGTGTTAATGCACTTGGGCAATCCCGCCATTTGTGACGAACCTTACTTTGACCGCACTTACGAAATGTCGTTCGTGGATATTCATCATGAAGACATTGCTCCCAATCCCGAAGATGGGAGTGTTGCTTTCAATACGCGGCAAATCAGTATCACAGAAGATATTCACACGGCGCTGACCTCGGGTGGAGGTATGGTGGGCGTGGAAAAACTGTTCTACGTGGACGACCGGTCTGGCTCGTCTCAAACCATAATAGAATTTCCCGACTCTACGGAAAGAACGATGGACTTGACGTTTAGTCTCACGATGCCCGAGTACCTTAACTTCCGCGGAGCGCGTTCGGCGCTGACGGGCGAGAAGATTCCTGTGCTGAATAATGACGAAGCGGTATTGAGCGAAACGCAGGCGAAATTCATCTTCGGCGACAAGAATCCTGTGGGCATTAAGATTCACTATGAGCATTTTAATGTTGAGGAAGAGCGCGTAGTTATAGACACCTACACAGTGATTGATGTTGTGAAAACGATGTCCACTAATGACGTTATCAGAAATTGGGCTTTCTATTGTATGAAAGGTAGTGAGCATAAAGCAGTAGAGCGCTTTTACGCCACGAAATACGAGGTGCTGCTGCAGGAAGGTTACACTGCAAAAGACCTGGAGCAGGCAGCAAACCTCCGCCTGCAACCCTTGGGACTGAAAGCAAAGGTGGAGTCAATGAGCGAGGTGATTAGCCGTAGGAATGGCTCTGTGCTGTTAGTGCGCACCATTGTTTACTTCATCAGTTCCATGGTGCTGCTGGCAGCCCTGGTGGGTTTCCTCAAGATGCAGTTGCACCTCTTCCAGATGCGCCGACGCGAGGTTATGCTCCGCATGGTGCATGGTGCTAAGAAGTGGAGTCTGTACGGACTCTTCCTGACGGAGGTATCTCTTGTCCTTGCCCTCGCATTGGCAGTGGCTTTGGTGTTGATGAGTTGGTTGGTCAATTTTGTGGAAGTGCACTTCAGGACAATGTTTGACGATTTGGGCTGGGTGGTGTATGGTCAGAACGCTACGATTCTGCAAATCTTCTGCGTCGTGGCATTGCTTAGTGCCTTTATCGTATGGGTGGCACTCCGTCGCATCCGCAAGTCAAACACCAACTTGGCGGCAGGATTACACCGCAATGCGGGGCACTCCTTGCGCAATACGATGCTCGGCATTCAGTTGGTGGTGAGCCTCGTTTTCCTTTCGGGCACACTGGCATTCACGCAGTTCATAGGGTTGGTCAAAGACCAAAAGAACATTCCCGAAAATGACGACCACTATCAGGAATGCCTTGCCATAAACCCCTACAACGCCAACGACTTTGTGGCGCTGAAAGAATACTTGCAGACCCCCCGCAAGGGAATCAAGCGTGCCATCGAACATTCTTTGCTGGGCATGTCGATCAAAGAGATTGAAGAAACACCC
>CALFGU010000014.1 GCA_937877685.1 uncultured Prevotella sp. | reverse complement strand
GCCCACCCAGTTGGACCTCTTTGAGACTTCGCTGAAAACACTTGCCGACGTGCCCCACACGTATCAGTTGGTCGATTCCGACGCTGCCGCTTTGGCGCTCGTGGAAGAATTGTTGAAGCACACCTGTGTGGCATTCGACACCGAAACCACCTCGCTCAACGCCCTTGATGCCCGCCTTGTGGGCATGAGTTTCGCCACGGCGCCTGGCACTGCCTATTACGTCGCCGTCCCTGCCGACCGCGAGGAAGCACAACGCAGAGTGGACATCTTCCGCCCCTTCTTCTCCGCCCCCACTATCGAAAAGGTAGGACAGAACATGAAGTACGACATGCTCGTTATGAGGCAGTGGGGCGTAACTCTTGAAGGTCCGCTCTTCGATACCATGTTGGCGCACTACGTTGTGCAACCCGAAATGCGCCACGGCATGGACTACATGGCGGAAGTCTATCTGAAGTACAAGACTATCCACATCGACGAACTCATCGGCGCACGCGGCAAAAACCAACGCTCTATGGGCGACCTCTCTCCCCGTGAGATTTGCGACTATGCCTGCGAGGATGCCGACATTACGCTCCAGTTGAAACCCCTTCTTGAAGCGGAGATGCAACAATACGATGTGGAGCGCGTGTTCCGCGAAATCGAAATGCCCCTTCTGCCTGTGTTGGCAGAGATGGAGCTGACGGGTGTCGTGCTCGACACAGATGCCATCGAAAGTACGGGACGCTTGTTCATGGAACGGTTGGCGGCGCTCGAGAATGAGATTTACGAACTCGCGGGTCACGCCTTCACCATCACCTCTCCCCGACAGGTGGGCGAGGTGCTCTTTGGCGAACTCCAGTTAGCGCAGAAGGTGAAAAAGACCAAGACGGGGCAGTATTCCACTTCGGAAGAGGAACTTGAAAAACTCAAGTCCAAGCACCCCATTGTGGAGAAAATCTTGCAACACAGAGGTTTGAAGAAACTCCTTTCTACCTACATCGAGGCGCTTCCAAAATTGATCAATCCCACTACGGGACACATTCACACCTCCTTCAATCAGGCAGTTACGGCAACGGGACGCTTGTCGTCGTCAAACCCTAACTTGCAAAACATTCCTATTCGCGATGACGACGGTAAGGAAATCCGTCGCACCTTTGTGCCAGAACCGGGTCACGTATTCTTCTCCGCCGACTATTCTCAGATAGAATTGCGCATCATGGCGCATCTTTCGGGCGACAAAAACCTTGTTGAGGCCTTCCGTGAGGGCAATGACATCCACGCCGCCACTGCTGCGAAGATATTTAAGAAACCCTTGGAAGAAGTGACCAAAGATGAGCGTCGCAAAGCCAAGACGGCGAACTTCGGTATCATCTATGGCATCTCGGCATTCGGCTTAGCGGAACGCATGGGCGTGAGTCGCACGGAGGCAAAGGAGTTAATCGAAAACTACTTCCTCCCCTATCCCGCCGTGAAGGAATACATGGACAAAAGCATCGACCTTGCGCGCGACCGTGGGTATATCCTTACCGACTTTGGGCGCCGACGCTATCTTTCGGATATCAATTCTGCCAACTCCGTGGTTAGAGGTTATGCCGAACGCAACGCTATCAATGCCCCCATTCAGGGAACTGCTGCCGACATTATCAAAATCGCCATGATTCGCATTGCCGACCGCATGCGCCGTGAGGGAGTGAAGTCCAAAATGATTCTGCAGGTGCACGACGAACTCAACTTCAGCGTCCTCCCCGAGGAACTCGACACCATCCGCAAGATTGTTGTGGAAGAAATGGAAAGTGCCTACACCATGCAAGTGCCTCTCGTGGCAGAATGTGGGGTAGGGGAGAATTGGTTAGAGGCGCATTAAGGGGAGCGTAATACATAAATAAAGCCATACTACAGATGACTATTCAAGAATATCAAATAGTTCCTGCCTTCACTAACTTTCT
Source organism: uncultured Prevotella sp. (assembly GCA_937877685.1). Classification (GTDB taxonomy): domain Bacteria; phylum Bacteroidota; class Bacteroidia; order Bacteroidales; family Bacteroidaceae; genus Alloprevotella. The sequence continues at coordinate 17,814 of CALFGU010000014.1, read as the reverse complement.
AAGTGACGTGAGGCAGATTATAGATACAGCAAGACGACAAGCCTACACAGCCATTAACCAATCAATGGTTCAAGCATACTGGCAATTAGGTAAAAGAATTGTTGAAGAAGAACAGAATGGTAAAGTCAGAGCCGACTACGGGAAACAACTCTTAAAGCAACTTTCCAAATCGCTAACGGAAGAGTATGGAAAGGGGTTCTCCGTGAATCAATTGTACTACTTTAGACAATTCTACATAACCTTTTCTGAAAAATTCCCCACACCGTGTGGAATATTGACGTGGTCACATTATAAGCGATTGCTCAGTGTGTCCAACGAAGATGCCCGTAATTGGTATTTGAAAGAAGCTTCAGAGCAAATGTGGAGTTATGCTACGCTTAATCGCAACATTGCTACAATGTATTACGAACGCTTGTTGATGTCTCAACACAAAGAACCCGTAGTACAAGAAATGAAAGCATTAACACAAGATTTTGATAAAGATAAATTAGAGTTTATTAAAAATCCTATTGTCACTGAGTTTCTGGGAATTGGTCCCGCTAAGTCATATCAAGAAAAGGAACTGGAAAAAGCCATCCTTGATAAATTGGAAAGTTTCCTGCTTGAATTAGGTAAAGGTTTTTCGTTTGTGGAAAGACAGAAATTAGTACGCACCGAAAAAAAAGACTACTTTATAGACTTGGTGTTCTATAACTTCAAGTTAAAGTGTTTTATGCTTATAGACCTAAAAGTTGGGACTATTGCACATGAAGATATAGGACAAATGGAAATGTATGTAAATATGTTTGACAAACTCGTGAAAGGGGAAGACGATAATCCTACACTCGGAATAGTTCTTTGCTCTGAAACTGACGCAGACATAGCTAAATACTTATTAAATGACACTAAGAATATCTACATGTCAAAATACCTCCCCTGCTTACCCTCTAAAGAAGAACTACGTTGTGAAATTGAACAACAAAAAGCCATATTCGCATTACAACATGGAAATGGAGAAACTGGAGTAGAACTTTAAGATGAATGTATAGTGTTTTTCTTTTACGAAATAAAGACGTAAATCACTCTAAATTACATACCCCAAAAACACTACCTATTATCCTGCGCCGAGTTTAAGGTTTAAAACGAAAAAATAGTATATCTTTTCGTTTTCTTTATAACTCTTTTTGGGGTATTAAAGTAGTGGGGATAAATAATAACGAGACGGACAATTTAGGTTGCCCGTCTCGTTTATTTATATATTCATACAGGGAATTCGGAATGTAATTTTCTCTGTTTACTAACAGTTTTCTATAATGGTTATTCAACGAATTTTCTAACGGGAATATCAATCTACGCTATTCTATTAAGATAGGGGAATTACCGCAAAGCGGGGAGGGGGTATGATTATAACCCCACATAAAATCAGAGTACTCCCTTCAGATAGGGCAAAGGAGTATCATGTATTTTTCTGGGTTAACTCCTAATTTATTGCCAAAACTATTCACTACAAATCATCCCTAAAAACCACTTCTTTCCTATATAAACCACATTCCTCTTGATTCTTTCCCAAATGTTATATTTTTTATCTAATTTTGCAAAGTCTTATCCATGCGAACCCTAATAAGGGAATAAGCAAAGTAAGACCTTTATATAAATAAGGCGTATCTGTACGCTTTGATTTCGACGTAGTAAGAATCTGGCAGTTCATACAAAGTTGTCAAAAACAAAGCAACGGGAACGTCTCATGTGGTGTTTATGCACTGTCCTCATTAGCTATTAGAAATAATAGTAAAGTGAGGTATATTTGCTATATACATCATTGTGGGGCTTTCGGCGTTGCTCGTTTCGACAACTTAGGCAATGCCAGAGCCTTTACTACGTGGAACGAGTGACAGAGAAGGCTCCACGTTTTTTTTTATATATATGTCATTCCACTTTTTAAAAAACAAGGTGCGTTATTGGAGTCATAATGCTATTATTTTAAAATTATGAAACCAAAAGTATCAACTTTTACTTTCACCTTTTTGGTGATGGCGTTAATGCCTTTTGTGGCAAAAGCTGTAGATTATTCTGGTTTTTGTGGGGATCCTAACATTAATGAAGGGCAAAATGTGAGATGGAGAGTCGAAGCCAATAATCTTATAAATAAGACTGAAGATGAACCCGTAACTTACACTTTGTTTATTGAAGGAAGCGGACCTATGGTTGAAGGATATCATATGCAATTTGGTTACAACAACCGTCCCTGGAGAGATTGGTGGGATTATATAACCCATATAGAAATCGGTGAAGGGGTTACCCACTTAAGTGCCAGTGCTATGAATGGCTCTAAGGTCAAGACATATTCTTTTCCCAGTACATTAGAATCTATTGGTCAAAGCGCTTTTTTCGAGTGTATCAATCTTACTTCTATTGAGATTCCAGGAACAGTTAAAACCATCGGAGCGAGTGCGTTTGAACGTTGTAAGAATTTAGAGAAAATAACACTTAACAATGGCTTACAATCAATTGGTCAAAATGCTTTCAGACAACATGTTAATGACAATAGTACCAAATTAAAATCCATCACCATCCCCAGTACGGTTACAGAAATTGGAGATGGAGCCTTTAGTCATTTGTATGGATTAACTGAAATTATTTTAGAAGAAGGTTTGACCGTATTTGGTGGCTTCAATTATATAGGGGTAACTGAGGTGGTTATCCCGTCTTCTGTTACGACAATAAATCAGAATGCACTCAGCCATTGCCCCAATCTGAAAAAGATTGTAATTGGCGAAGGAGTAACTTCTATTGGACTTGATCCATTTGATGACAATCCAAAATTAGAAATGGTAGTTTGCCTCCCTACTACAGTTCCTGAAGGTCACCGTCCTTTCTATGATTATCAAAATAGAGAAGGATTTGTAATGGTTGTTCCTGCAGAAGCTTACGATGCTTATTATAACAATTGGTCTGACGTAGCAAAATATATTGTAATTGGTGGAGTTTGTGGTAATCTTACATGGACATATAACCCTTCAACAAAAGCTTTGTCGTTGCTTGGGGAGGGAGCAATGCCTGACTATGATCAAATAGAGAATGTTCCTTGGAACGTTTATGCACAGGAAATAATGTCTTTCCATATTGGCAGTGGAGTTACTTACGTATCAAATTCCGCTTTCAAAAACTATGCTGCTTTAACTACCATCAGTGTGGAAGCAGGTAGTGCTTCTTATGTTGCCGAAGGCAATTGCCTTATCCATACTGCAACTTCATCAGTAGTGTTAGGTTGTAATGGTTCGTTGATACCTGCAAGTGCTACCACTATTAAGCAAGGTGCTTTCTACGAATGTGCTACATTCACCAATTTGACACTTCCCGCAAACATCACTTGCGTAGAAGGGGGCGCATTTATTGCTTGCCCCATAACATCGATGACTGTAGCGAACAACAATCTCACTTATCATGCTGAAGGAAACTGCTTGATAGAGACAGCATCTAACACATTGGTGTTGGGATGTGAGGATTCAGAAATTCCTACTGCTACTATAAAGATTGGTGACTATGCCTTTGCATGTTGCAAGGGTATTTCTTCAATCATTCTTCCTGAAAACATCACAACAATAGGTGACTATGCGTTCTCTGGTTGCACAGAACTTTCCGAAGTTTATAGTTATGCTGCCGAATCTCCGAGTATTGAAACTACAACATTTACAGATATTCATCCCGAAGCAATACTCTATCATCCATCAGGAAGTGACTACAGTGCGTGGGCACCTTATTTCAAGGAACTTAAATATATCGCTAAGGATTTAGAAACTATTGCTGACGGAAGTTACGAAATTTATGACAGCAGTTTTGATATGCCTGTCAATACTCTTATTTATTCTCGCACGCTTCCTAACCTCCATTGGAACGCACTCTACGTTCCCTTCAAAATCCCTTACGAAGCTGTGGCTGAAAACTACGAAGTTTCTTACATCAATGCTGTACATTCGTACGACAATGACGACAACGGTACTATTGACGAACTTTCTATGGAAGTTGTGAAAATTAAGGCGGGAACACTTAAGGCAAACTATCCTTACTTAATCAAGGCACGCAACGAAGAGGATAAGGAAATGACGCTCGAACTTGAAGATGCAGTTCTTTATGCAGCAGAAGAAAATGCGGTGAACTGTGCTTCTGTTTATCAAAACTTTGAAATCACGGGTAACTATAGTCGCAAGAGTGCTGAGGATTTGAGTGAAAGTCTTGCCATCTCTACTACTGGCGCTTGGCAACCTTTGGCTACAGGAACTTATTTGAATCCCTTCCGCCTTTACCTCACAATTACAAACCGCGATGACTCACCTGTGGAAGTAGAACCCGTAGCTTTGTCACGCATCAGAATTATTGAAAATGGCGAAACTACAAGTATCATTGACCTTACTACCACTGCAGATAAAGAAACATACATCTACGACCTTAGCGGTCGCCGAGTTGTTGCTCCTATAAAAGGAAAACTTTATATTGTGAACGGCAAAAAGGTGCTTTTTTAAGACCTTAGTTTTGCAAGTTAACACCCTCAAAAGTGCGTAAGTTCATAACCCTATAGCAAAGCGCAAATAGAAGCAATGCTCTGAGTTACGAATTTTAATTTAACTAAATTAACGATTACTTCAACAATGAAAATTTACGAATCTCCTACACTTAACATCATTGATTTCCATTCTGAAAACATGATAGCCGCAAGTCGTGACAACGTGGATATAGACAATAAAAATCCAGGAACTCCTGCTACTCAACGTAAGACTGATGGTTGGAATAGTATAGATTGGGAACAATAACTTTCTAAGTTCCTTTTCTCATAATAATAGAAGAAGCTGAACTCCACATGGAATTCAGCTTCTTTTGTTGTTTATTTATAATCACAAGGAGATTTTAATTTTCCTAATTGCAAGAGTTAACATCAATTCGTGGTGTCTTCCTTATACCCCTTCAGCAGTGTAATCGTTTTGCGAATCTCGTATTTGCGTCCGTCTGCGCCTTGGGCGTCAATCTTTAGGAAGTAGGCACCATCGGGAGCATAACTGCCACCCATACGTCCGTCCCAACCGCCGTCAAGGTCGGTCCATTCGTAAACCTTCTTACCCCAGCGGGTGAAGACTGCCGCCTTGAAGGAAACGATACTGCGATAGCCTTCCTTAACCTTCAATACGTCGTTCATACCATCCCCATTCGGAGAAAAAGCATTGGGTACCTCCAATTTAGATTCCGTAATGGTGACGGAGAAAGGCGTGTCCATCGCAAAGTCTAAGGTATCGGTGCCCTGAATAAAGGTGGTGCGGAGTTCGATAAAGAAAGTGCCCGTCTGGAGAAACTCATAATCGATTTCCTCTGCGTAGCGCTTGACCATAGGTTCGGTTTCGCCCGCCTTAGTTAAGGTCCATTCAAACACGGGTTGGTAATCGCCCACATCCTTAGCGTTAGCACGGAAAAAGGCTTTCAAAGGCGCATCACCATCATACTCTGTCACCTCCTCTTCTGCGCCATCTTCGTTAATGATGTGCATAGTGGGGGAAACAGAAGGGTAGGTCTGCGCAAAAAGAAGGCAGGGAAGGAGGGAGAAGAGAAGGGTAAGGAATTTCATATTGGAAATGAGAAAGGAAAAATGAGAAAGGAGAAATTGGTAAAGGGGAAAGACCTTACGGAATGAATTGCTTTCGGTTGACCATTTCCCTGTTAATCCTTATAATTTATCGTTAATTTTTACTGACCTTCCGACAAGCAATGAGGCAGTGGGACTCATCCGCCAGCGTTGTGGCAAACCAATAGTCCGAACCACCTTCGCGGAGTTTGAGACGCTTGCGCAGGTCTGCCACGGTGGCGGGGAAATTGCGCACGGTGAAGTTTGCTTGCGCCGTGTCGGCACAGAAGGCCTTGAGTTCGCGCTTTCCGAATCCGCAAGTACGCTCTACGCTGAACGCACGTCCGGGAAAGTCGGCATGAAGTGTGTCGGAGGTGTAAAGATGACTGTTCGGATGGAGTTTCTTCACGTCAAAACGCTGGGCAAGACTCTTAAACGCTCCCGCCTTTAAGACCGCCGCCGAGGGTTCATAGAGATACTTCCCAAGGGTTGACGTATAAGCGGGCGTGGCAGTCATTTCCTCATCCGCCGTAAAGGCAAAGCGATGGGCATCATCCGCACAATATATAACGGGAGAAACATCGGAATTATTGCACTCCTTACGCAACACCAAGAGCAAGTCTTTACACTCACCGCGTTCCGCAAAGACGTGCACCTCTGCCACACAGCGAAGCGCCTGTAACGCTTGGTGAAGGTCAAGCATCGTTGAAAGTTTCAAGATGCACACTTTGGATTTCTCCAACAAGAGTGGCAGCAGTTCAACTACGTTAGGCTCGCAATCCTCCAAGAGCACCGTCTTCCTACCTGCCGCATCGCGCCGCGCAGGGTCAAGAAAGAGCAAATCAACTGCCTCCATCTGGCGCAAAAAGTCCACTCCGTCGGCATGGTGCACCGAAACGTTCGTCACTCCTAATAAGGGAAAATTATGCGTCGCTAATGTGCACAATTCTTCCTGCCGTTCCACATACACGGCATGCTTGAAGCAGGGCGCCACAAAGGAGAAATCTACTCCCAATCCGCCTGTCAAGTCCGCCATAGCCTCAGCGCCATCGGGGAACAAGCGACTGACGAGTTCCGCCTTGTAACGTGCGGCTGCCTCGCCCGAACATTGTTCCAACGCCAAGCGATGGGGGTAATGCAGTTCCTCAACCGCTGCCCACGAAGGCACTTTCACGGAAAGGCGCTGCCAACCCTCTACTTGGCGAAGCAGAAAGGCGGCATCGGGATGCCCTGAGAGGCGCAAGGCAAGGCGAGATATATTTTCCTTACGGAGTTCTTTAAAGTCCATATTCTGAGAGCAAAGATAATGAAAGGCGAGAGAAGAATGCGCAAGCTTGACAGATTTTCTTCCCTAACGCCATTCTATTTTCCCTAAGTTACTTATACGGAGCACAAAGTGAAACATTGTTTTCACAAAGTAAAACTTAATTTATGCTATTAGTATAGGTGTAATCAAAACGTATTGCGTACCTTTGTAGAAATTACTTTTAGAGTCACAACTTTGAATTTCAAAATCATTAACCTATACCTCTTTATGAACAAGAAAACGCTTGCGCTGCTTTTATTCACAGGTTTGTTTACGCAACAGACTGATGTAAAAGCAGAAAATAAGGTGGAGCAAGAACCTCAGCAAAACCTTTACGTTACAAACCCAGAATCGGCGCGTCCTTACCGAATCCCCGCCATTGCAGCCGCTCCTAATGGCGACGTATTCGCTATTTCGGATTACCGCCCCTGTGGTAATGACATTGGTTACGGCGAAGTCGATATTAAGTGTCGCATCTCAAAGGACAATGGTAAGACTTGGGGCGAAGAATTCTTCATTGCAGACGGTAAGGGTGGCACTTCCAACCACATGACTACGGGTTATGGCGACGCAGCTATCGTTGCCGACCGCGAAGAGAATAAGTTGCTCGTCATGATGGTTTGCGGACGCACCGTTTGTTGGCACGGACGCTGGAATCCTTCTAAGATTGGACAGACGGAGGCTGACTCTGTCAACCGCGTAGCGCGAATGTATCTGACTTTTAACAAGAAGACGGGCGAATGGGAGAAGGGTGACATCGTGGAAATGACAGATCATATCTACTCGCTCTTCCTTGATGGTGACAAACCCACGGTTTCTTCCATGTTTATCGGTTCGGGCAAGATTTGTCAGAGCAGTCGCATCAAGGTGGGTAAGTATTACCGCCTCTATTGTTCCATGTGGACGCGCGACGGTGGCAACCGCGTGATTTATTCTGACGATTTCGGGGGTTCATGGAAGGTTCTCGGCACCATCTTTGACCGTCCCGCTCCCGGAGGTGACGAACCCAAGGTGGAAGAACTCCCTGACGGTAGCGTGTTACTCTCCAGCCGTTGCACAGGTCGCTATTTCAACATCTATACTTACACCGACATCAAAAAGGGTGAAGGTTCGTGGGGCACAGTTGCCCTTTCAAACGCCGATAACAATGGAGTTGCGGCAGTGGGTAACTCAACGAATGGCGAAATTCTCATTGTGCCCGTTGTGCGTAAGAAGGATGGCGTGAAGACTTACTTGGCGCTTCAATCCGTTCCCTTTGGTCCTGGCGGACGTAAGAATGTAGGTATTTTCTACAAGGAACTTACCGACTATGCTACGGACTTTGCTTCGCCCGCTCTCTTTGCTGCTAATTGGGATGGTGCTCATCAGTCAAGCGTTATGGGTTCGGCTTACACCACTATGACACTCCAGAAGAACAATACCATTGGTTTCCTTTACGAAGAGTCAACCTTTGCACGCGATTATACGATTGTTTATAAAAATTACACCATTGAGCACATCACAGATAATCGCTACACCTACTGTGACGACCCTAATTTGCCGAAGGCCTATATTTCTGAAAAGGTGGTGGGTCAAAAGGTAACAAGTGCGTTTGCTGGCAAGGCATGTAAGTCAATCGTCGGTGTGCCCAACGCTAAGATGCGTAAGAGTGTGGATAAAGTGGCCAAAAAGAGTCAGAAACGCGCCACGGTGGATGCCGTTGCAAAACTCAACAAGAGTATTTCAAAAACGGTTATTACGCCAATTGACGGCAAGAAATATCGTTTGCGCAACCTCGGTTACTTGGAAAGCAACAAGGGTTATAATGACAATCAATATTTGCAGGCATCACCCTCAGGATTGAGTGCGGCAGCCTTGTCAGAAAGTGACGCATCGCAGATTTGGACACTTCAAATGACGGAAGAAGGATTATGGCGCCTTTATAATGAGAAGCACCAAGTGTGGATGGGGAAACCTGCGGGAACAAGCACGAATATTTTCCCCACTAAAAACAGTGCAGAAGCAGGCACATTTATGCTCACCAGCGACCGCGAAGGTAAGACTGTCTTCAACGAGCAACACACGGCAAACGTCAACTACCCTTGCTTCCACCTCTCTCAGGCAAACGCAATCGTGACTTGGAATGCCTCAGCGCCCTCGAAGTGGGAAATTATTGCGGTTGATGCTGATGAATGTGACAAAGCAACAAAGTGTTGCAATCATTAAATATAGGTATTACCCAAAAAAACGGGAATAAAAAATCACTACTTTTAGCGATTGACGCACATTAAAATAAGGCGTAACTTTGCACCATCAATACTTTTCTCCATGTCGGAACGTAAAAGTTTGTGTGTGATAATTGTTATGTTTTTCTCCTTTTAATCGGGGGCATCACGCGTGGTGCTTCCGATTATTTTTGTCTCCACACGTGCGTTATTTAAGATTAGAAAACCTCAAAATAAGTGGGTGAAAAAAGAAATAAAAATCCGCGCTCGGAAGTTTCTTATTCGCGCTCGGAAGTTACTTATTGTTGCTGCTATATCTAACTTTATTTTGAGGATATGATAAACGGAGCGCAGAAACATAAAATCCGACGGCAGGATGAGTGATGTTCAACCTGCCGTCGGACGTTTGTTTTAACCTATATTTCAAGAGGGGAGGGGTTACCAACTGATAGTTCGTGTTTCATCTTCGTTAACCTTGATATCTACCCAAACGGTGTTGCCAGGGAGAAGGTCTTCCACGAGTTCTGGCCACTCTATGAGACACACTGCACCAGAGTAAAAATAATCTTCGCAACCCATATCGTAGGCTTCTTCAAGTTTCTTGATGCGATAGAAATCAAAGTGGTAAATAAGTTCTCCTGTTTCGTCGGAACGGTATTCGTTGACGATGGCAAAGGTAGGTGAGGTCACGGGTTCGCTAACGCCGAGCGCTTCACAAAGAGCCTTGATGAAGGTTGTCTTACCTGCACCCATCTGTCCGTTGAATGCAAAAACGGTGTCCTCTTGCATAGCAAGGCGGATGAATTCTTCGGCGACCGCACTTATTTCTTCAAGCGAATTTATTTTTAATTCCATAGATAAATTGAGAGGTTATGAGGTTTTAAGGGGTAAAGGTTTTAAAGAATTAAGGTCTTGAGGTTGTAAGGTTATTAGGTTTTAAGGAACTATGCAGGTTTTTAGAAGGATTTCCTTAAAACCTTACAACCTCCCACCTTATAACCTTAACCTAATTAATGTTCTTTTTTACGGAAACTGATTTCTTTTATAAAATGTACTGCAAAGGTCGGAATATTTTCCAAAATATGAGCGGTTTAGGGTAATTAGATTTTCGTAATTTTGCATAAAATTTTGCAAAGATGCTTTACTTAAAGAAGGTATTGACATACGTGTTCACCCTCATGGGGTGCTTTTTTTTCACTGCGTGTGACATGATGGATTATCACCCTTATGACACACGCTTTGACGGGAAGCGCGATATAAATACCACTAACGTCAAGCGCATTAAGGAGTTGACGGAGGGGAAAAAGGATCTTTGTTTTGCCGTAATCAGTGACACGCAGCGCTGGTACGACGAGACGCACCGTATTGTGAATCACATTAACAACACTCAGGGAGTTGACTTTGTCATTCACTGTGGCGACTTGACGGATTTCTCATTGACAGATGAATTTGTGTGGATGCGCGATGAATTAGAGGAAATTCAAGTTCCCTACGTGGTGGCCATTGGCAATCACGACTGCTTGGGCACGGGGAAAAGCACATTTCGTGAGATGTTTGGCCCATTGGAATATAGTTTCACGGCAGGTAATACGCACTTTGTGGTTATCAACACCAACGGTTTGGAATTTTCTGACGATGAATACTTTTTTGGCGTCAAGTTTATGCACCGCGATTTGGGGCAACTCTCTCCGAAGGCGGAGCGCACCGTAGTTGTGATGCACGCACCCATAGGTAGCGACCAATTTCCGAAGGATGAAAGCGAGGATTACCTTGAGATGGTGACGAAATACCCTAACTTGCAATTTGGATTGTGTGGACACATTCACAGCACGGCAATTCATACCCCCTTTGAGAATCACGTGCCTTATTACCAAACGGCTTGTGCCGAGAAACTCTCTTACCTATTGTTCCACCTTAAAGCTGACGGCACCTATACGTATGAAGAAATATTTGTTTAAAGGAGCGGGAGGAACGCATATAGGAAACAGGCAGCAGACAGAGGTACTTTCTGCGAACAAACTCTCAAAGAATGGCGCGCGTTTCGGCACTTGCTCACGGCTAAGTTTCTTTGTTTTCTTGCTAATTGGTATTTCACTGTTGTGGCCTTCCCAGATGGTGGCGCAAAAGAAGTCGTTGGGCGAACGCTTGACTCCTAACGTGGCGGTAGTTCAATACGCAGGAAACATTGGAATGTTTTCAGCTGGCGCGGGGTGGGAGTATGGCAAGGACAGATGGCTTACGGAAGTGCTCTTAGGATATGTTCCTCACTACCATCACACACAGAGTTTGAACACACTCACCCTCCGTCAATATTATTCACCTTGGAACATCGCGCTTCCCTTACCTATGCTCAAAAAAGGGCAACTCAAATTAACCCCACTGACTATAGGGATGCGCGCTAACATTGTGCTTTTCGACGGAGACTTTTGGACGGAAGAACCTGAGTCACATTACGGCGGTTCTTACTATCGTTTTTCCACCCGTGTGCGCTTTGCCTTTAGCACAGGTCACCGTTTGACTTATGAATTTCCCGAAGAATGGAAGCGCTGGGGCGAAGGCGTTGAAATGTATTACGAATTTTCGGCAAACGAACTCGGTATTATCTCCGCCATTCCCAATCGCCACATCCATTCTAAGGATATTTTCGCACTGGGAGTAGGGGCGAGATGGAAATTCTGAGGGGAAATGAGAAATGAAAAAGGAGAAAGGAGAAAGACTTGTGCAATAATGTTCCGCACGGTTCTTTCTCCTTTCTCCTTTTTCCTTTCTCCTTTCCCAAGCTTAGTCCCATTTCTGCTTACCCATCAAAATGCGAAGACGATTTTTGATTGCCGAAGTAATACGTTTGAAATTGCCATGGCGAAGATTCAGATAAAACTCTTCAAGTGAGCGACAAATCTTAATCCAAGGGTGTCCCCAAGCCTGAGTTTTGAAGAAGCGATCCTTGTAACCCACATCCTCAATAATGTATTTAGGATGGCGCAAAGGAAGTTCTATTTCGTGATGCCCCATTTCAAAAATGCGGCGAATGGCGCGAGGAAGTGTGGCGTTAGAACCTGAATAATGTGTTCCTTCTCCTACTGCTCCCATGTTGCTAACCATATTTACGCGTGGCACAATAGAAAGGGCGGAGTTGAAAAATATTGCTGCATGGAAAAGAGTTTCATAGTATGCCTTGCCTATCGAACGGTGGTAGTGGCAAAACTTAATGAAGTCCTGCTGATGGCGGTATTTTTTGATGTAATCGTCAAGTAGGCGCATGGAATAAGCATCGTCAAGGAAATCATACGTTTCCTCCCATTGCTGAAATACGCGGCGCCACGTTGCAAAGCCATTTATGTTGAAGGCGGTGGTGAAAAAGTAATCACAAGGCATATCAGGCGTAAATTCATCATAGTTCGTGCCCGTAATAAGTGCCACACGCGGATCATCAGCATAACGTTCGAGAAGTTCAGCACAGAAACCGAAGAAACTTACCGACGGAACGTCGTCGTCTTCAAAGAATATGCAACGATCAACATGCTCAAAAGCCCAACGCTGTGACATATAGTTGGAGGGGTCACAACCATAGTTTTTCTCTTGATACAAACGATGCACCTCGCAAGGCCAATCAACGTTTTCAACTACTTTTCTACATGCTTCTATTCCTGGTAAGTCTCGCTCATTACGCGGACCGTCTTGATAAAGAAAGAGATGTGAGGGCTGGGCTTTCCTAACTTGCTCAAACACACATTTCAGTTTATCAGGACTATTAAAGAAAAGAATAAGAACGGGAACCATAAGGGGAAGGGGGAAAGATTAACGTTGAAAGGTTAAAGGTTAAAGGGGAACGGGGAAAGGTTAACGGTTAATTTGAAAGCAGGGTGTAAGATTGCTGTAAGTAAGCTCGGATGCTTTCTGTGTGACTTGCGGGAGGAGCATTGAGCGTTGTGCTCACTTTGTCGGTATTGAGGTCATAGACAGTGGAACCTGCGGCGTCGGTCATGACGATGCCTTGACTCCAGGAGTTCATGGCGAAGGGGAGGGTGTAAGTTTCGCTCAGAACGTCGCGACTCATGCGGAAATCTTCGTGAGTGATGCCCAACTGTCCGAGCAAAGTAGCAGCAAGGTCACTCTGATTACACACCACGTCTATGACTTCAGCGCCCTTCAGTGCGCCACCCACCATGATGAGTGGGACATGGTTTTTCTCCACCTGCATAATGTCTTCAGCAAGTCCGTGACTATTGCCATGGTCGGGGATAAAAATCACAAGGGAATTATCCCACGCCTCCGTCTGTTTGAACTTCGTAATGAAATCTCCGATACAGTGATCCAAATAAGCAAAAGCGTTGGTGACGGGATTGTCTAAAATACGTGTGTAAGGCACTTCCCAAGGTTCATGACTCGACAACGTGAGCAAGGTCACCATCCAGGGATTCACACTATCCTTTGCGGCGATATGCTCTAACGTTTTGGCAAAAGCAAATTCGTCATGCACGCCCCACTTTGAGTCATTGCGTTGCTCGCTGGGGAAGTCCTTTTCGCTAAAGGTGCGACGGTAGCCCGTTGAAAGCAAATACCCATTGGTGTTCGTAAAGTTGATGTCGCCACCATAGATAAATTCTGTGTCATATCCCTCACGACTGAGCGAACGTGCGATGGAGGGAAGACCTGCAATCTTACTGTCCGTCAACTTCATCACACTCACATCGGGATATGACGGATAACCGCTCAACGTACACACTACGCCACGGTCCGTACGGAAGGAATTGGCATAACAATTCGTAAACTCAACCCCCTCTGCCGCTAATGCCTTCAAGTTTGGCATTACTTCGGGCGTGTTGTAAAACGTAGTGCCACATCCTTCCAAAATAACTAACACTATGTTGGGGCGCTGTGTGGTCAGGAGTGACTTTGTGTTTTTACTTTCCGTGCTGATTTCCAACGCAGCATACTTTGTCTTCAGTTCATCAGCATTAAAATAATTTGCGCGTTCGCTAAAGTCCTTCACCTTAGAAAGTGAATAAAAAAGGTTGAACGCCGGATTGACCGCCGCAGAGTTCAAGAAGGCATTGTCGGAGAAATAAACCACTCCTGGATTTGCCGTTGAAACTCCCACTCCGCCACGGATGGCCAAGAAAAGCAAACCGCCCAAAAGGAGGTGGACAAACGTGCCGATGACGCGCTTTGTCGTAGATAAGCGTAACTGCGCCAAGCGGGTGGCAGACTCCTTCGTAAATGTGCGTTTGTAAAGCAGGAAGATACCTATCACCGCCGCCAAAATGCAGGAAATACCCACCACTACATAAAGTGTGCTCACCGATGCCATTACCTCTTTTGGCGAATCAAGGTAAGTAAAAATTGTTGCGTCTATCTTAAAATTCCAAAACGCAAAGAGTCCCGTATCTACAATATAAATGATGCCTTGTAAGAGTGCAGCAAAGGCAAAATAGACGTAGAAAACATTGCGATGAATACTAATCCAATACCCCGCTAAAAGAATGAGCCACAAGATGGCTGAAACATAACCGCTAAAGGAAAGGTCAAGCGGCAGTCCGTTCCACAAAATGGCAAAACAATCGCCCACGCTCAATTCCCTTCCCCACCCATTGTAAAGCAGGAATATAACCTTTGCCACCATGCCGATAAGCACGGAGGACAAGAAGAATTTTAATAAAAGAAGCGTGTGGATTTTCATATCTTAGGTGCAGATTTTAGACGTTAGGGGTGAGAATATGTGAAGATGATGAGGTTTTGAAAAGGGAGGGAGAAAAGATTGTGGTAGAAGGGTTAAAACAGTAGAAAAGATTTTACTCTCTGTCAATAACCTTTAACCCTTATAACCTTAAAACCTCATAACCTCAACCATTATATATATCTTGAATTATCAATCCCGCCAGGGTTAAACCATAAATAGCGGTAATGTGCATAAGCGAACCGTTGATTTGTGCTTTCTGAGTATCCCATGTGCCACCGACGCTGACTTCCGTGTCGGCACGATTCTCTAAGAGTTCTTCGCTGAAGACACATTTAAACTTCTTCTTCGGGAAAGTGCCCTTCTTCTTAATCCTTCGGCGCAAAGCGGCCGCCAAAGGACAACCCTTAACCTTCCAAAATTCCGCCACTTGTATGCGAGTGGGGTCCATCTTTAAGGCGGCGCCCATCGAGGAATAAAACTTTGCGGGAAGGGAAGTGGCATGAAGAATCAGCGCCGTCTTATGTTCTAAACTATCAATGCAATCAACGATGTAGTCATAGTTTTCAAGTTCAAACATGGGCGCATTCTCTGCACTATAAATCATATTCAGCGCCGTAATTTTGGCTTCGGGGTTCACCTCCAGCAAATGCTGCTTCAAGGCTTCCACCTTGGGTTGCCCCACAGTAAGTGTGGTGGCAGGAAGTTGGCGATTGATGTTGGACACTGCCACATTGTCAGAATCAACAATCGTAACATGCACGACTCCCGTACGCACCAACGCCTCGGCCACCCAACTACCCACTCCGCCTACTCCAAAAACAATGGCGCGAAGTGAGCGAAGGCGCTCCATTCCTGCAACGCCCAAAAGGCGTTCTGACCTGCTGAATATTTCTTGTTGCATCATACTTGCAAAGTTAAAATTTATATCTGATATATATTGTGTGGGGCGCCGTAAATTCTTCTTCCGCCACGCTAAGTTAGATTTTCCGCTCACAAAGTAAAACTAAATTTAAATTCTGTTTCACTTTGTGAAACCACTGAAAAAACACATTTTAAAAACTGTGGAAAACTCTGTGGAAAAACAGGGGAAAACACGGTGGAGAACTTTGTTGATAACTATCCCGAAGGAACACTCCCTCCCCAACAAGACTTATCCACCTATCCCCACCTCAAACCCTTCGTTTCCCACCGCGTTATCCACACTTTTCAACATCGTTAAGGTTCACAAAAATTCCTTAAAATTAAGCAACTATAACACCCCCTCAACAATTATCCACACTATCCCCGCCCTATAACAATCAACATAATCTTTTCTTCATTTCTTCCAGAAGAAACAAAAAGAAATAAATAGAATATATATAGAAAAGGTGGGGATTGTGGAAAACCTGAAAAATTGCAGATTTCAGAATGATGATGCGCTGTAAATGTGTCCCTTCCTTCTTTTTAACGCTAAAATTTGTGTGGGTCGGAAAATTAGGTTTACCTTTGTAGTCAAGAGGCGCGGATGAGAACAGTGTTGTATGATAATCCTAATGGTTCTCTGAATCTCCCACCCTCATAACCTTAAAACCTCAACCGCTATGGCAAAAACTATTAACATTCGTTGTGCAAATACAGGGCGCACGCATAAAGTGCCCATGGGCTTTAACCTTGAAGAAGTGTATGAACTCTTGGAACTCAAAATGCCGTTCGGACCTACGAGTGCGAAGGTTAATAATAAGGTAGAAGGATTACACTTCGTATTATTCAACGACAAGGATATTGAATACTTAGATATAACTTCGCCTTCAGGCCACCGCACTTACACACGCTCCGTCTTCTTCGTGCTTTACAAGGCGGCGCATG
Organism: uncultured Prevotella sp.; assembly: GCA_937877685.1. Lineage (GTDB taxonomy): Bacteria > Bacteroidota > Bacteroidia > Bacteroidales > Bacteroidaceae > Alloprevotella. Next base: position 1,192 of record CALFGU010000014.1, on the reverse strand, counting down.
ACCTTTTCCCTGATGCCATGTTGCGCATTGAAAATCCCGTGAGCAATGGGTATTACTGCCATATAGACTTGCCCGGAGGCATTACGCCAGAGCAGGTGGCGCAACTGAAAGTGCGCATGCAGGAAATTATTAACGATGACCTTCCCTTCCATCGTTTGACCGCGCATACGGAAGATGCGGTGAAACTTTTCCGTGATGCGGGGTTGGAGAATAAAGCGAAGTTGCTTGAAAGCTGTGGTCGTTTGTACACACACTATTATACGTTAGGCGATGTGGCAAACTATTTCTACGGTTCGCTTCTCGTGCGCACTTCTCAGATTTACCTTTTCGACATTATCCCATATGGCGACGGCATCTTGATTCGTGTGCCCGATTCTAATAATCCTTCGCAATTGCGACCCATGCGCAATCAGCCGAAGATGTTTGACGTGTTCCGCCAACAGCATAGTTGGCAGAAGATACTCGGAGTGACAACCATCGGTGAGTTGAACGCGGCGTGTGCGGCAGGATATGCCAACGACTTAATCAATGTGAGCGAAGCGCTTCAGGAAAAGATGATCAGCCGATTGGCCGACCAGATTGCTGAAAACCCAAAGTGGAAGGTGATTCTTATTGCTGGTCCTTCGTCAAGCGGAAAGACGACCACTTCAAAGCGACTCAGTGTGCAACTTATGGCTTGTGGTAAGCGCCCAGTGCCCATTTCGTTGGACGATTACTTTGTGGATCGTGAAAAGACGCCACTTGATGAAAATGGAAACTACGATTACGAGAGTGTATATGCCATGAACATCCCGCTCTTTACCGAGCAAATGAATGCACTTATCAAGGGCGAGAGCGTAGAACTCCCACGCTACAATTTCCAAACGGGTAAGAGCGAAATGAGTGGCAATGTCATTCACCCCACTCCCGAAACCATCTTCATCCTTGAGGGTATTCACGCCTTAAATCCCGCGCTGACGGAAAATATTCCTGCCGAAAATAAATTTAAAATCTATGCTTCGGCACTGACCACCATTCTGCTCGACAACCATAACTATATTCCCACTACAGATAACAGATTGTTGCGCCGCATTGTGCGCGATTCTAAATATCGTGGCTGTTCCGCACGCGACACTATCTCACGCTGGCCCTCCGTTCGCGCTGGCGAAGAAAAGTGGATATTCCCCTTCCAGGAAGAAGCCGATGTGATGAT
>CALFGU010000013.1 GCA_937877685.1 uncultured Prevotella sp. | reverse complement strand
AATATAATTAGAATTATGAAAAAGACATATATCCAACCCCAAATGAGCGTTAACGAGTTCCAACTTGAAGGCCTCATTGCAGCGTCAATTAAGATGTCTGATAAGGAAATTAACACTTCTGCAGACGGCGCTCAACTCGGTAACAAGTACAACAGTCCTTGGAGCTCAACAAACTGGGAAAACTAAAATTCCCCATATAAACTTAAAGACGGGTCAACCTATGTGGGTGACCCGTCTTTAAGTTTAATAGCCCTTAGATAGTCGTTGCTTAGATAATCTAAATTATTGGTGTCCAGTAAAAAGCCTCACGCAAAATTTCGCAGAGGGCACAAAGATTGGGGTATTTATTTACGTGAGTTTTGATTGCTATATCATTACATATAATTATTATTTTTAACAAAATATATGTTGTTAGTTAAAAAATATTAATACCTTTGTTGTCATAATGTTAAACAACAGGTTTTATAAATAAAAACTACTAATTATGACAGACAGAAGATTAATTTTCTGTGGGCTAATGGTTTTAGCAGCAGGAAGCTCGCTGACTTCGTGTATTGACGATACGTATGACATGAGCAAAGACATCGATATGACGATGGGCTTGGGGTCTCAAGGACTACAGTTGAAGGTTGGTAATACGGAGAAGATTTGGCTTTCAGACGTGTTGGAAGTTGACAAAGAAGAAATGTTGGAAACTACATCTTCAGGCACTTTCTACTTAGTGAAAGCAGATAAGGCAGACTTCTCGTTTAATGTGCCTTCTTTCAATGCATCAGTTAACGTAGCCAAGCTTACTCCTAATTTACCTATGCTTACATTTGATGATTTGAAGAATGCTTTAGCAGGAGCAGGAGTAAATATTAATGAGTTGACAATTAGTAAAGATTGGACAACGAAGAAAGTACCCCTCAAGGTAGAATCTACAGATTTATTTACTCTTTCAAACTTACCCAAAGAAATTAAAAACTTGAAGCGCATTATCCCTGCAAAGGAAAGTAGCAAGGTTAAGGTTTCGCTTGAAATTATTGCGAACTCAACGAATCAGAAATTCGTGATTGATAGTTACAATAACCTCCAGGTTACATTACCCGATTTCTTTAAGTTGAAAGGACGTGAAAATAACAAAATAGATTTGGGTTCTGGTTCTAATTTGAATACCAAGAATTTGACTATTGCCGAATTTGAAGTAGAAGCCTTAGAACTTGAAGGCGAAAAAGGAGTGGACTTGAGCAATGGCAAGAATCTTGAGGTTAGTGGTCATTATGCTGTATCGGGTGACTTTAGCATTAAAGCAAGCGAAAAGTTCGTCGTGAAAAGTGGTGATGAAACAACAATACGTGTGACTATTCAGATTGGAGATCAGAAGGGAAGGGATAAGGTAAATGTTTCATTTGCAGAAGTGCAAGGCGTGTTTAATCCAGATATTAATCCAAACATCTCGCCAATTAACATTAGCAAAGACATTCCTGAATTCTTAACTGACCCAGAAGTTCGCATCATGGCTTCTAACCCTACATTCCGATTGGATGTAAATATGAATCAAGTACCTGTAGATTTGAATTTGTGGGGTAAATTGTATGGAGTTAAGGGCGGTAAAAACATTGCGGAAGTTCGTATTCCTGGAACAAATGTTATTTCACTCACAGGAAAGAAGGAATCCGTTATTTACTTCTGTCAGGAAGATCAACCTTTTGATCCAAATGGTGTTGCTGAGGGAGCAAGTATCTATCGTATCAACAACCTTAACGATGTGGTAGAAACTATTCCCGATGTGATTAAGGTGGATTTCAATGACAATAAGATTAGTTTGAGCGACAAATTGACGTCTATCGGTCTTGGTAAGCAGTATAAAGCTTCGCTTGATTACAGTGTTTACGTGCCCTTCAAATTTAATTCAGGTTTGAAGATTGTCTATGACGAAGTTATTGAAGACATGAATGATGACCTTCAAGACTTAGCCGCTGAAGGAGCAAAAATCTCTGCAGTTATTGACAATAAAGTACCATTGGAACTTCAACTTACAGCGGTGCTTCTTGACAAAAAGGGTAACGAAATACCTGGTGTAACGGTTTCTACACTTGAAGTACCCGCTAATGCAAAAACTCCCATTGACCTTACTGTTAAGTTTGCTAATCCTACTGACTTACAGAAATTAGACCAAATTTCACTCAAGGTTAAAGCTCAAACAGTTGCAAATGGTGTAACGCTTACAAGCGATCAATATATCCAATTAAATGATATACGCTTGACCCTCTTAGGACAGATTATAGCAGATTTGAACTAATAGGACTTTCATGGTTAAACAATGATAGTTGTACGTTTATCATTAATGACTACAATAATACTTAGACGTTATGAAAAGCAAACTCACAAAATATAGTCTAGGAATCCTTGTTGCTACAACATGTTCGCTCTCGGCAGTAGCTCAAGAATCGCGCACTTCTTATTTTATGGAGACTTCAAGTTTCCGCCACCAAATGAATCCTGCACTATTAGATGCACCCTATAAATCATTTATGTTGGGTAATATCAACGTAGGGGCAACAGGTAATGTAGGACTTGGTAATTTTATTTACAAGACGGAGGGCAATTCTAAATATGATTATACCACCTTCTTGAATCCCTCGATTAGTGCTTCTACTTTCCTTGGGGATATGGAAGATAAAAACCGTATGGACCTCTACGTGAACTACAACATATTCTCTTGCGCCTTTAAGGCGTTTGGAGGTATGAATCTTGTAGAGTTAAACATGCGTTCAAACACACATCTTACATTGCCCTATGAATTCTTTGAATTTGCTAAAACTGCCGGTGCAAAGCAGAATTATCATCTTGAAGATATCGGTATGCGCACTACCAATTATGCAGAATTGGCATTCGGACATGCACGCGATATTAATGATAAACTCCGAATTGGGGCGAAGATGAAAGTGCTTGTTGGTGCTGCTTATGCAGACTTTAGTGTTGATAAAATGGACATCACAATGAGTGGTGATGAATGGCGTATTAATGCACAAACACAAGTTGAAGCTTCAATATTGGATTCGAAGTTAGAATTTGAACCAGCACATAAGAACTCTGCAGATGGTCGCAGACGTTTGAAGGGTATTGATGAAACTGCTTTTGGTCTTCCTGGTTTAGGGGTAGCTGTAGATTTGGGGGCTACCTATAAACTCACTGATGATTTAACTTTAAGTGCTGGTATTACCGACTTAGGTTTTATGAACTGGAAAAAGACACACAAGGCATCTTCAAAGGGTGATTATACGTTTGATGGTTTTGAAACTTTCCGCGTCAATAGCGACGATAAGACAACCGAAAGATTAGGTCCTCAGTTAGAGGATTTGGGGGATGACTTGGAAGAGATGTTCTCCGTTTATTATGATGGTGAAGATAACGTAACTCAGATGCTTGCCGCAACAATTAATGCAGGTGCTGAATATACACTTCCTGTTTATAAGAAACTTCGTTTTGGCGCACTCTACACAGGTAGAATTAATGGTCTTTACAGTTGGCACCAAGGAATGATTTCAGCAAACTATCGTCCTTGGAATTGGTTGGAATTAAATGCAAACACTGCTATTTCATCAACAGGAACTACTTTTGGTGGTGCAGTAAATATGCATCTCGGTGTTGCCAAACTCTACATCGGTGCTGATCGTATCTTCGGAGATGTGTCTAAGGAATTCATTCCTATTGACAATATGAATGGTCAAGTAAACGTGGGCATTACAGTTCCTTTCTAAAAATGCTTTGAATTTTATTGTATAAAAGAAATGAGACTAGGAGATTCTAAAATGAAACTCCTAGTCTCTTTACTTCTCTATAGAGAAACTCGAAAAAATCGTAATATATATTAATATGAAGAGCATACTATTATATATTTGGCAACTTCCACAAAATTTATGCGGTGTCATCTATAAAACAATATGTCGTCACAAATACAAATATTGCATAGGTGGAGTAAACATCTACGAAACAACATCCCTTAATGGTAGTGTCTCACTTGGAAACTACGTATTTGTTTCAAAATTTGCTCAAGACAAGAGGTTAACATTGAAACACGAACTCGGGCATGCCGTACAGAGTCAGTGGTTAGGTCCTCTTTACTTGTTAGTTATTGGAATCCCATCAATCTGTTGGGTTATCTATCGTAGAAGATTTTGTCGAAAAACTAATTATTATTGGTTTTATACAGAATCATGGGCGAATCGCATAATGGACATTCATCTTTAAAGTTCAACTTTGAACTCTACGAATTATATCAACTAATGTCGGCATAATTTATGTATTGCTTTTTTAGATTCTTCAAGTGATGATAACAATTTTGATAAGCGGGTAGGGATTGCAGAGGATCAGTCTCTATAATCCTTGTTGCAGCATGTCGTGCTTGTTCCATTATTGTAACGTCCTTCGTTAAGTTTGCAATTTTAAGGTTGAAAGGAAGTCCACTTTGGGCAGTTCCTTCAAGATCACCAGGACCACGAAGTTTGAGGTCTTCTTCAGCTATTACAAAACCATCGGTTGTTTCAACCATAATTTGCATTCGACGCCGTGTATTTTCCGAGAGTTCGTAGTTCGTAAGCAAAATGCAATAGCTTTTTTCTGCTCCGCGTCCAACACGTCCTCGTAGTTGATGGAGTTGGGCAAGTCCAAATCTATCAGCGTGTTGAATAACAATCACAGAGGCATTGGGCACGTTCACACCAACCTCTATAACCGTTGTCGCAACAAGAACCTGCGTTTCGCCGTTGGCAAAACGTTGCATCGCTTCCTCTTTATCAATAGGTTTCATTTTCCCGTGTAGTTGACCTATTTTATATTGAGGCAGAATTTCCACTAGTTGATTATAACCTCGCTCAAGGTCTAGAAGATCCATTCGCTCATTCTCTTTAATCAGCGGATAAACAATGTAAACCTGTCGTCCTTTAGCGAGTTCAGACTTTATTCCCTCAATGATTCGACTAGAATCTTTATAATAATAATGGAATGTCTGGATGGGTTTACGACCAGGCGGAAGTTCATCAACGACAGAAACATCCAAGTCACCATAAAGTGTCATTGCCAAAGTACGCGGAATAGGTGTTGCTGTCATAACAAGAACATGAGGAGGAAGTGTGTTTTTCTTCCATAATTGTGCACGTTGCTTCACACCAAAGCGATGTTGTTCATCAATAATGCAAAGTCCAAGATTTTTGAAAACTACGTTGGGTTCAATGAGTGCATGTGTACCAACAAGAAGATGGACGGATCCATTAAGGAGTCCTTCCTCAATAGACTTACGTTGTTTCCCCTTTACATTTCCTGTGAGCAATTCCACTTTTACGTTAAGTCCTTCGGCAAAGGAAGAAAGTGTTTGAAAATGCTGTTCAGCAAGAATTTCTGTTGGTGCCATAAGGCACGCTTGAAAACCATTATCTATAGCAATCAAGCAGGAAAGAAAGGCTACTAATGTTTTACCTGACCCGACATCACCTTGAACAAGGCGATTCATTTGGGTGTTACTAATGAAGTCATTTCTAATCTCACGAACCACACGTTTTTGAGCATTTGTGAGAGAGAAGGGTAGGTGGTCAGCATAAAATTTATTGAAATTTTCACCTACACGAGGAAGGTAGAATCCGCGCTCTGTTTTCTTCTTTTGAGCATAGCGCAAGATTTCAAGTTGCAAGAAGAAAAGTTCTTCAAATTTTAGTCGTTGTCGTGCCTGTGCTACTTCCTCAGCATTCTTGGGAAAATGCATATAACGAAGGGCTGTTTCTAAGGATAAGAAACCACGCTCACGTAGTATCTCTTCAGGGAGAGGGTCGGTTATTTTTCCTTTAACAAATTCAAGTGCAGTTTTCACCCAATCTGAAAGATTTCGTTGAGTAATGGCATTTCCTACCTTGTCAGTCGTGTGATAGCGAGGCATCATTTGTCCGTCAAGCGATGCTTTCTCAACTAAATCTATTTCGGGGTGGATAATGCTGATTTGACCATTAAAAAAAGAGGGTTTTCCAAATACAATAATTTCTTGCCCCACCTTATAGTTAGAAGTGACATACTTCAAACCGTTGAACCAAACCAATTGTATATACCCAGTACCATCAGTAAAAAATGCTTTAATACGACGCTTGCTTCCTACACCCTCAGGTGCATCAAAATCTGTTATTTTCCCGCGCAACTGAATATAGTCCATACCTTCCATAAGTTCATTAATGCGATAGAACTTTGTCCGGTCAACGTAACGATACGGAAAGTTGTAGAGTAGATCTCTCACGGTTTCAATCTCAAAATACTTTTTGAGTTTCTCCGCACGTTGAGGACCTACTCCTTTCAGATACATTATGTTTTGACTAAGAAGCACTTATTTTTGGAAAAAATAACTGTTTATGATGAAAGGAGAACTATACCTAATAGGTAAGTAAGAATTTCACAACTCCTTATCAAATTTACCCGTACTAAATTAACGTTTGGAAAAACTAATCCAACTTGAGTACAGCTAAAAACGCCTTTTGAGGAACTTGCACATTGCCAATTTCCTTCATACGCTTTTTACCTCGCTTTTGCTTTTCAAGAAGTTTTCGTTTACGCGAAACGTCACCACCATAACACTTAGCTGTAACGTCCTTACGCACCTGTTTAACTGTTTCGCGAGCAATAATCTTTGCTCCGATTGCTGCTTGAATTGCAATATCAAATTGTTGACGGGGCAGAAGTTCTTTTAACTTTTCACACATACGACGTCCGAAGAATACGGAGTTATCAACGTGTGTCAGTGTAGAGAGCGCATCCACAGGTTCACCATTTAAAAGAATGTCTAACTTAACTAAACGAGAGGGGCGGAAACCAATGGGGTGATAGTCAAATGAGGCATAACCCTTGGAGATGGACTTTAGTTTATCGTAGAAATCTATAACAATTTCTGCCAAAGGCATATCGTAATGTAACTCAACTCGATTACCGCTCACATATTCTTGTTTAATTAATTCACCACGCTTAGAGAGGCAAAGCGTCATGATATTCCCGATATAGTCAGTGCGAGTAATAATTGAAGCGCGAATGTAGGGTTCTTCGATATGTTCAATTTCGAGAATGTCAGGCATACCGGCAGGGTTGTGCACTTCCTTCATTTCACCATGTTTGTCATAGATATGATAGGATACATTTGGCACAGTAGTTATGACATTCATGTTGAACTCACGGTCTAAGCGTTCTTGTACAATTTCCATGTGGAGCATTCCTAAGAAACCACATCGGAAACCGAAACCAAGCGCAACTGAAGATTCGGGTGAGAAAGTTAACGAAGCATCGTTGAGTTGTAATTTCTCGAGTGATGCACGAAGCATTTCGAAATCCTCAGTTTCGATAGGGTAGATACCTGCAAAGACCATGGGTTTAACTTCTTCAAAACCATCAATCGCTTTGTCACATGGATTAGCAACAGAGGTTATTGTATCACCAACTTTAACTTCTGTTGCTGTTTTGATACCCGAAACAATATACCCAACATCTCCGCATGTTAACTTCTGGCGTGGCGAAAGGTCCATTTTAAGCACACCTATTTCATCTGCGTCATATTGTTTTTGAGTGTTGACAAAGAGCACGTCTTCGCCCTTACTAATAGACCCATTAACAATTTTAAAATAAGCAATAATGCCGCGGAAGGAGTTGAACACAGAGTCGAAAATTAATGCTTGGAGCGGAGCGTTAGGGTCACCCTTAGGCGCTGGAATGCGCTCTACAACTGCACGGAGAATTTCGTCTATACCTTGTCCAGTTTTACCAGAAGCATGAATAATATCTTCTTCCTTACACCCAAGAAGTTCAATAATTTCATCAGAAACTTCTTCTGGCATAGAGTTGGGCATATCACATTTGTTCAGTACAGGGATAATCTCAAGGTCATGTTCGATAGCCATATATAAGTTAGAGATTGTCTGTGCTTGTACTCCCTGAGTTGAATCGACAATGAGTAAGCAACCTTCGCAGGCAGCAATACTACGACTCACTTCATAAGCAAAGTCAACGTGTCCCGGAGTATCAATGAGATTCAGAACGTATTTCTGCCCATCAATTTCGTGCTCCATTTGTATGGCATGACTCTTGATGGTAATACCTCTTTCTTTCTCAAGTTCCATGTCATCCAACATTTGCCCTTCTGTGATTTGTATTGTCTTTGTGCGCTCCAAAAGACGGTCGGCAAGAGTACTCTTACCGTGGTCAATATGAGCGATAATGCAAAAATTTCTGATGTGTTCCATCAATAATATAATTGTATTTAGTTTATTAACGTGATATGATTAGTTGTAAGTTAAGGTCATTACTCCCTTCCTCAGATATTACAACTTAAGTTGATTTTAAAATGCAATAACCTCATCAAGAGCAATCGCAGCGTTTATATCTTTGTCGGACAACAAAGGTGGATTTTCTGGTGAAATAGGCCATTGTATATTTAAAGCAGGGTCGTTATAAGCAAGAGTGCGCTCTGATTGAGGTGCATAACGATTATCTACCTTATAGATAAAAACTGCTTCATCAGAAAGAACATAAAATCCGTGAGCAAATCCCCGAGGAATAAAGAGTTGTTTCATGTTTTCCTCAGATAGTTCAACCATAACGTGCTGACCAAATGTGGGTGAATCTTTGCGAATATCAACAGCTACGTCAAGAACAGACCCTTTGATTACACGTACTAACTTCGCTTGTGAATCTTCGCCTTGTTGATAATGCAAACCTCGTAGGACGCCCTTGCTAGACATTGATTGATTATCTTGCACGAACTGAAAAGCTGCACCTATACTCTTGTTAAAGTCATCCATGTTATAGGTTTCCGTAAAGTATCCTCTAGCATCTTTAAAGAGGCGAGGTTCAAGGATGTAAACACCTTTTATGTGAGTTTCGATGTAATTCATAGGTAAAGTATATTTCTGAAGTATTTATTTTAAATAAACTATCACTTCTCTATTGTAAATTATATCTGCAATTTATAACTTAATTTTGGGGAGATTACCCTCTGAATTTATAGAATCAGTTTTAAGTTTTTTGGGGATTCTCCTCTTTGTACTAGTAAAGAGTTCTTTTAACTTAGTAAAATCCTTTTGGAATTGTATGCCTAGTCCTTGTGTAGTCAACGCGGACTTCGTAAAATATTTATCATTGGTTTCGCTATACGCTTTAAGTAAGATACCTCCGTTAGGGGTTAAGAGGAATCTTGCATCAAAATCACCAACAAAGTTTGTGCCTCTCATTGCATTATACTGGTTCTCATGATAACCAATATTACCATATAGATGCAAACGATTGTTCAAAAGTTTACCACTAATAGCACCATCTATCTCCATATCTGTCCACCCCGAAGTTCCTGTTGTAAAGTTTGTTCCAAATGTCCAGTTATTCGAACCTAATGCCTGAGAAATAACTTCGTTAACTTGTGAACTTAGTGTAGAGGAAAGGAATGAGTTGGCTGCTACAGTTGATTGACTCTGCTTATTGTTTTGTGAAACGGTATAGTCGTAAGTATAGAAGCGTCCAAGAGTAAGAAGATAGATCACTTGCATGTTCATATCTTCTTCAGTTGTAATTAATTTTCGCACCATTTGCTTTTCATCATCATTGATGTTAGGCAAATCTAAATCAAAGTTGACATTAGGATTGGATGCTGTGCCACCAATGTTAAGGATGCAATTTGCTTTGATATTTCTATCCGAAAAATTCTCACCAATGTTTAAATCAGCTAATGATGCGGAAGATACGGTGTAAATTGCCTTAAGTGATAATTGTGCGTTATCAGGATTTCCACCGAATATAATGGAACTACCATTTTGTATTTCAAAATTCCTCTTTAAAACATCTTGAATACTCATTTGATAACTTCCACCTGTTAACTCATAATTGCCATACAATTGGAATGCTCCTTTGTTATAATAATCAGCAACTAATGTTCCATTTCCTATCAAATTTAAATGGTCTCCAGAAACTTCGTCCATCAAGACTCTGAGAGTTGCTGATGGATTCATGTTTATATTGAAACGGAACCTCATATCAGTTTGTGGAGCATTGATTTTTGTAAGAAGGGGCAAACTATATTCACTATTGGAATCTTGGGACACATTTCTATAGTTTATAACTCCATCATTAGAATTATGTGTTCCGATACCGTTATTTTCAGTATATACAATCAGAGAATTGTTTGTCGGTGTCGCATCAATGTTCAAAGTCAAATGGCGTAAACCACCATTTAAATTTACATTACCATTAGCAAAAACAGTTCCATAGAATGGCATGTTATGCTGTTTCGGTTTGTCATATAGTAATAAACTATTGGCATCTACACTTAAATCATACCGGAAATTCCTGAATTTGTCATGATTGATTTGTGCTTGTACTCGAGCGTTGCCTCCTTCTGACGAAGAGATAACTCCTTCTTCTAAATTAAACTCACCTGGATTTATAACAATCCTAGCGTCACTTAAATTGTAAGTTACTCCATTAACAGGAACATAGAGTGAGGTGTTAATCTTCATCAATCCACTCATGTCTAAATCTTTTAGGGTACCGTGAAGACGACAGAACCCAGAAGTGCTCCCGTTAATATCTTGAATAAAATGCTTGACCCAATGGGTTAGAAAGGTGAGATTTGTCTTATTTGCAGTAATCCTTAAATCAATTGAATCGTTTGCTGGGCAGATATAACCATTTGCCTTTGTGTATCCTACATTTTCTTCTACAAAGTCTCCACGAAGATTAATTTTGTCTTTGAGTGAATCCCAAGTAGCGTTGATATCTGCATCTCCAAGCAATGCTTTATTGAATTTAAACGATTTTACCTTTAGTTGAGATTTAAGTAATGGTAGTCCAGGGGAAAGACTTAGATTAACATCTCCACTAACTAACCCTTCAAATATGAGTTTGTTATATTTAATTTTCTCAAAGATATCACCTACATTGATATTATTTAAAGAAACTCTGAGCGAATCACGGTAAGTTTGCGATATACCTCCATTTAAGGTTATTGCTTGTTCTGATGTATTAATTGTTAAGTTTTTGATGTAATGCTTTTGGTCCTTAATATAGATTTCTCCCTTAGATATATTCCAAATAGAATCTGCAAGGAGTAGGGTAGTAGGTAATATGGTTGTAACTATAGAACTATCGGGTTGAAAATTTGTAATAGCATTAATGCTACCCGTAATGTTATGGTGATTTATACAATCCCATTCCATGTTTGTCTCAAGCAAATCGTTTGCTAATTGAGCGCCTAAAACGAATTGTAGATTATCGTCCACAAGTTTTTTTCTTGCTTGTAAAAGCATAGTTGCTCCAGACTTTTTTGATTGGAAATGGAGCGACAAATTTTCTAGTTCAAAACCTTGTATATTTACCCTTTCTATACGGGTTGAAATGTATGAATTACTTTTGTCCTTAGATAATTGACCTTCTATAGTTGTGCCATCTGAAACTTCAAGAGGTATGAAAAACATGTCATGTAGAAAGTCTCCCTTATGAACATTCACAAGGAAACTCAATGAATTGTCATGATATTTGTGAGCGGAATGATCTCTATATGATTCTTTTGTGTTAAATGTTGAAATATGTTGTGTAAGTGTTGATTTTATAGTTTCGAATATGGTAGTATGGTCAAGAACGCCTTCTGCATTAATTGATATGGGGTCACTATAAAGATTAAATTTTGAGGGTGCATTTTTCTTGTAATCCAGTTGCGCCACTAAATTTTGCACCTTGAAAGGTTTGGAACTTCTATTCGCAACAATAGAGTCTGCTCTTAAATCTACACTTAAGTTTTTCTCCGTTAATTTTGGAATAATTAAGCGAACATTACCGCTCCAAATGCCTTTAAGTAAAGAATCTCTGACACCAAACTTTGCAAGATCTATGTGTTGGACTTTGCTATCAAGTTTAATGTTTGAAACATGATTGTTTGAATACATGCACGAACCATCTAAACTTAAACGTAAGTCTGGATGGTTACTCTTGATATTGCATCTGACACTATTATGATTAAAGTTAAAATTGGAATTTATATCACCTAAATTATAATAGTGGTCATTTTTAGCAGCAAGTATGTGTAAGTTTAATTGTTGTGGACGCAAGGTTGAGTCACTTACTAATGCCTGCAAATTAGCAGATAAAGTAAGTGAATCCGGGCAAACTTTTGAATCTATGAGTGTTTGAAGATTTGTGCCCCGTGTTATTAAATCTAAATTGAGTCTTTGGTATAAGAGTTTTGACTTTACAATGACATCTCCGGTAACGGGGGATTTCATGTTAAAGTTCACATTTCCACTTTGTGATTTAACATCATAATTAGCATCCCCGTTTAAAGATAGTTGTTTGAGTCTGTTTAACTTTTCACCATGTTTATTATTTAGTACTTTTGTTACATGACTAATGAATAAGGAGTCTGCACTTAAAGTTTGGAGAGAAAGGTTATAGTTAGAAAAGTTTGCGCAATTAGCTGTAAAATCTAAGTTAAAATGATTCTTTACCTCATTTATTGCCACACTTATTTGTGAAACGCTGTCTTCTCTTTTTGTGCAATTTATGTTGCCTCTGAACGTAAAGTCGCTTTGCGCCAATGGGGGATATAATCGATTGAAGTCCTGAACAGCTAAATTGTGCACCTTAATTTCTCCTGAAAGAGTAGGATTTAATGAGTCTAATCCTACATAGAATGAACCATTAGTGGCAATTTCGCTATTGGGCAAAGTAATCTTCGCATTATTGATAATCAATTCATTAGAATTGCTCTCTGCTATTAAATTAATGTTCTTAATATTAAACCCACATGATTCAGCGCATGAAAAATTGCGTACTCTTAGACGAATCTTATTCTGTTCATGCACGGATAAAGAAAGGTTCGTGTTTAAGTTCGTGATTGCAATGTGGTTTTCATCAAATCCCTCTTTTTTCGTCATCCATCTTTTATCAAAGGATATATTTGCTCTGGTGATGATTAACGAACTGATATTAAACTTAGAACTTTCGGTTTGCTCGTCTGGATTTTTAAACAGGTCAACGAGATATTGATAATTTGCAGGTGATTCAGGAGAGTTTTGATAGAGGCGTATATCTGAATCCATCAGAAGCATTGTTCTGACAGATATTTCGCCTCTGATTAATTCAAATAATGATATTCTTGCCGAAAACTTGTTTGTATGCAATATCACTTCATTGTTTTGGTCATAGACAATGAGGTTCTTAATCATGACTCTGTTAAACAGACCTATGTCAATATCTTCAATCTCCACTTTTGACTGAAGCAAATCTGTGACTTCCTTTTCAACTTCGCAAATCCAGATTTCTTTGATAGGTCTTAAATTGATACATATCAACAAAATAAGGTAAGTACACAAAACAGCACCTACCATTATTTTTAATATGTTAACTAGACGTCTGATAAACCTTACTGAATTAATTGCCTACAATTCTAATTACTCCGTTCCGTTCTTCTCATATAAATAATACCTTCGGAGAGATGGCGCATCATAGGGATAAAGTGACAATAACCCTTAGTTGCTGAATGAAAAGCAAATTTGAAGCACACTATCCAGGCATACAATCCATGGATGTAGTATTCAAAAGCCCCTCTACTGCGTTGCACACCGGCATCAATATAAACCAGGGATTTCTTAAGCATTGTTGAGGTCTCCACCAACTTCTTGGGGAAGTATTTCATAGTGAGATTCAATCGCAATGCATCTGTCAACCAGATATCTTCTTCACCACACGTCAAGAATTTCGTGCCTAATCCAAATCTTTCGTCAAAGCGGACAACACTCTGAACTCTTGAGCGACGACAAACCATTTCTATTGCTGAGATGGAATAATCCTTTGGAATTTCTGTCACCAGACGTTCTTCCTTAGGGTAGTCCTTTAAACTCTTACCCGTGTAAGTGCTTGCCGTGAAAAAAGCAACGTCAAGATCCGGATTGTTTTCAAACGTACTTCTTGCCAATTCTATTGACGAATCTGTGAATCGGGCATCATCATCTGCAAAGATGATAAGATCAGCTTTAGCCTTATCCATGGCCAAGTTTCTATTCGCAGACAATCCTTCGCCTTTGTATTGGTATAAGGTGATGTCGGCACGTTCCTTCAATTCATTAGGAATCAAATCCAAATAGCGTTCGTCGGTATATTGATACGAAACGATATACCTTACTCCCTCGCTTGCGGGAAGCAGTACGTCAGGAACTTTAACAATCCCTTTATTTAACGAACAGATTAGAATATCAATAGTCATAATCGTGTCAGATAAAGTGCTCTGTTTCTACTTAAAACTTTTAATAAGCAAAGATACATTAATTTTATAAATTATAACGACAATTATTGACTATATTTATAAATCAATAACCCTGCAATGCCGATTCTGACATAAGAGTTTGTCTATTAGAAAAAGAGAACTACCATTTCTCGACTTACGAAAATCCTTTCTAAAATCACTCCCAAAATTACTTTTAAAACAGCCGAAATTATAAGTAACTTAATTTAAATTAAGAGAAATAGAATTTTCACTAAGTTACTCTTAATTTCAACTATAATAGTTATTAAATTAATAGCCTTATAATAACTTTTGTTTGATGTAATTTTGAAGTCAAGAAAATTTCTAATGCCTTGATAAATATTTATATAACAAAAAATTAGGAAGAAAAACAAGATGCTTTCTTCCTAATTTTCATATTAATAATTGTGATGTTGTATTACAAGTTACCTGCTTCTTCTTCAAAGTCAAAGTAAGCATTTACAGCAAGATAAACGCCCTCTTCATCAAGCGCTTCGTAGGCGTCTTTTTTCGCTACTTCAAGAATGTAGTTGGTGATTACTTCCAAGTCAAGTTCAACTTCCTCGGCACTAAAATCAACTTTTTCTGTGAGATAAGTCTCAATCAAGTCTAAGCAATAATAGAGATTTTCTTCAGAAAACTTTTCCTGCATTTCTTGAGGAAGGTGGGCATACATGTAAGAAACTGCTTGTGCGTCGTGTTGCGCATCGTCAAGAAGTTCATCTTCAAAAGCTGCCATAATCTTATAGATTTTTTAGATTATAAAATAGCTTGGACCTTTTCGGCAAATACGTTCTTTGTTGCAGCACCAACTTGCTTGTCAACAACCTTACCATCCTTAATGTAAAGAACAGTTGGAACGTTGCGAATGCCATACTCCATAGCAAGGTCTTCACATTCATCAACGTCACACTTGCCAATGATTACTTTACCTTCATATTCAGCAGCAAGTTCATCCATGATGGGCGCTACCTTCTTACAAGGACCACACCATGTTGCTGAGAAGTCTAATACGAGGGGAAGTCCCTTTGCTAGAATTTCTTGAAAATTTTGATCTGTAATGTGTTCCATAATCTTATTAGTGTTAAAGCTAATTTAAAATTTAAATTGGTTAATTATAAATGTTTATTCTCTGCAAATGTACACATAACTTTTGGGATACATGTAATTTGCCGTAGATTACTTGCAAGAATTAATTAATTGAATATCGGAAAACGTCGTTCTTGCTGAGGTAATCAATGACATTTTTATTCACATTAATGCATTTGCCTCTTGACGTGAGGGGAATGCTTGTGTTATAGTCATTATCCTTAATATTAATGAAAAGCGGCGTTTCTCCCTCGTTGGTTTCTATGAGAGCAAGCAGTTCATTAAGGGTGTATTCGGTTAACTTCTCAAGATTAATGTCAATGGTCAACTTCTCAATTCTCTTGTCCTTAACGTCAGCAAGGAACTCGATATTTCCGATTTTCAAGTCGTATTCATCAGGACGGAAGCGATGAGGTTCAATTCTTGCACTCACAAAGACGGAATTTCCTGCTGAAAAATAACCCTTCCATTTTGCCCAATCATCTCCGAACAGGGCAATTTCTAGTGTGTTAGAATAATCTTCAAGCAAGACAATACCATAGGGATTACCTTTCTTCGTAAGTCCTTCGCGTGGTTGGGAGTTTACGATTCCGCCAAAAGTTACGTCCTGATTGGCATATTCTGATTTATCTTGGAGTTGATCCAACGTTGCAGTGCAGAGATTTTCAAGCACAATTTGATAACTATCTAACGGATGGGCGGAGATATAAATACCTATTAAGTCTCGCTCTTTATTAAGTCGCTCAATGTCGCTCCATCCTGCGTAACTTTTTGAAGGTTGCGGTTTAGCTATATCTATTTCCTCAAAATCTCCAAAAAGCGAATTGTGTTGCGCTTGCTGGTCAACTTGGTAGCGAGTGCCATATTTGATCAATGAATCAATAAAGATTTCACCATCAGAAGCAACTTCAAAATATTGTTCACGCTTGATGTCCGTAAAACTATCAAATGCCCCTGCAAGAATCATGCTTTCAATACACTTCTTGTTGCATGCCGTTAAGTTAATGCGTTCAACAAAATTATAAACCGAAGTGAATGGTCCAGATTTGCTTCGTTCAGTCAAGATATTTTCAACCGCCCCTTCTCCTACGCCCTTAATCGCACCGAGACCGAAACGTATATCTCCTACATGGTTGACACTAAACTTGAGTTTCGAACCATTTACATCTGGACCAAGAACGGAAATTCCCATTGTCTTACACTCACTCATCGCTTTGGTGATTTCCGTAATGTTATCCAAACTTCTACTCATGTAGCCCGCCATATATTGTGAGGGGAAGTTTGCCTTCACATAGGCTGTCTGATAGGCCACCCACGAATAGCATGTTGCGTGACTCTTATTGAAAGCATACGAAGCAAAAGCGCGCCAGTCGTCCCAAATCTTTTCCAAAATCTTTGCATCATATCCATGACTTTCACCACCTTTCACAAACTTGGGGTACATCTGATTTAGTTTATCAATCAGTTTCTTACCCATAGCCTTACGAAGGTTGTCACTCTCACCTCTGGTAAAGTCAGCAATTTCTCTTGAAAGCAACATCACCTGCTCTTGATAAACGGTAATGCCGTAAGTGTCCTTCAAGTACTTCTCCATGCAAGGTAAATCATACGTAATTGGACTACGCCCCTTTTTACGATTGATAAACTCAGGGATGTATTGCATAGGACCTGGGCGATACAATGCATTCATCGCAATTAAGTCTTCAAAGACTGTAGGTTCCAACTCTCTGAGGTATTTCTGCATACCTGGAGATTCAAATTGGAAGGTGCAAATGGTATTGCCGTCACAATATAGTTGGAAAGTGGCAGGGTCATCAATTGGAATCTGGTCAACATCAAGTTCAATTCCAAGACTATCTTCGATATTTGCAACTGCTTCTTTGAGGATTGAAAGTGTTTTAAGACCCAAAAAGTCCATCTTAATCAACCCTGTTTCTTCAATCACCTTGCCTTCATATTGTGTGCAAAGCAACTTCTCCTTTGTGTCTTTATCTTCAGCCGTAGAAACGGGTACCCAATCTGAAATTGCATCGCGACAAATAATGACACCACACGCATGAACCCCTGTATTACGAACGTTGCCCTCAAGCATTTTTGCATAACGAATGGTTTCGTAGAGTAGGGGGTCGGAAGATGATTCTGCCTCTTTTAGTTCAGGAATACAAGCAATAGCATTAACCAAATTCATCTTCGGACTCTTGCCATTTTCATCTTCTGGCAATTTATCAGGAATAAGTTTACATAAGTAGTTGCTCTGAGATAAAGGCAAATTTTGCACACGCGCGACATCCTTAATGGCAGATTTTGTTGCCATAGTTGAGTAGGTGATGATATGTGCCACTTTTTCCGCACCGTATTTATCTGTCACCCACTGAAGCACCTTACCACGACCATCATCATCGAAATCGACATCAATATCAGGAAGAGAAATACGGTCTGGATTCAAGAAGCGTTCGAAAAGAAGGTCGTATTTGATTGGGTCAATATCCGTAATGCGAAGACAATAAGCAACGGCGCTTCCTGCCGCAGAACCTCGACCAGGACCGACACTTACTCCTAATTCTTGTCGAGCAACTTTGATATAATCTTGAACTATCAAAAAGTAACCAGGGAAACCCATGGTTTTCATAATGTGCAACTCAAACTTGATTCGAGCAGCAGTTTCTTCGTCAAGAGGGTCACCATATCTCCATTTTGCTCCTTCGTACGCTAATTTTGCAAGATAATCTGCTTCTAACTTTATGCGATATAACTTGTCGTATCCGCCTAGTTTCTTAATCTTGCTTTCGCCTTCTTCACGTGTAAGAACTACATTTCCATTTTCATCCTCGGTGAATTCCTTATAAAGATCTTCTGTTGAATACTTTTCACGATAACCTTCTTCTGTGCCGAAATCTTCAGGAATTTCAAAATTCGGCATGATAGGACCATGGTCAATCGAGTAATTCTCAGTTTTATCTGCTAATTCACAAGTATTTTCTAATGCTTCAGGAACATCAGCAAACACTTCGTTCATCTCAGCACGAGTCTTAAACCACTCCTGCTTTGTATAAAGCATACGGTTAGATGAATAAAGGTCAGCACCTGTTGAGAGACAAATAAGGCGGTCGTGAGCTTCTGCGTTTTCTTCGTCAACAAAATGAGAATCGTTCGTACATACTAACTTGACGTTATGTTTCGCCGCTAACTTAATAATTTGCTGGTTAACTTCCTCTTGGAGTGGATATACCTCACGATTCGCATTTTGTGCTGGGTCAGTGACTTTATGGCGCATCAATTCAAGATAAAAATCATCTTTGAAGACGCGCTTAAACCATTCAATAGCAGCTTCGGCACCAGGAATATCTCCTGCTTGTATCTTTTTAGGAATTTCTCCCCCTAAACATGCAGAACTTATCATCAAACCTTCGCTATATTTCTCAAGTTGTGCATGCTCAGTTCGTGGGCGCATATAGAAACCATCTACCCACGAATTACTAACCAATTTAATGAGATTCTTATATCCAGTTTGATTTTTTGCAATAACAACAAGGTGCCACCCTGAAGTATCTTGCTTTCCCTCTTTCAAGAGCATGCCACGTCGAGCAACATACATCTCACAACCTATCAAACGCTTAAAGTTGGCAATGCGTTCTTGTTTCTGAATTTGAGGGAGTAATTTATCCTTAATTTGCTCAAGCGTGAGACCTTCTTCATCACCTGATGGCGTGTATGTTCCCGCTTCTATAAGTTCTAATTTTGCAGTAAGTTCTTTAAGCGCTTTCTTACCTTTAGAGATTACCTTTTCGGTGTAATTAAAAAAATCTTTCACACCCATCATGTTACCATGATCCGTGAGAGCCATGCCTTTCATACCATCAGCAATCGCTTTATCTACCATTTTAGGTATAGATGCCTGACCGTCAAGAATGGAATATTGAGAGTGTACATGCAAATGTACGAAGTCTTTCATAAGTGGTTATTGGGGTTATTAAGTAAACATACACCGTCTATTCTGGAAAAAAGACGGTGTAGTATATAAGGTAAAATGAATAGGATGTTATTCGAAAACTAATTTATAAAGTTCCAACTGATTCCAAGATGTAAGGTAAAACCATTCATGGGGTAGTGGGGTAGTTCGAATGCCTTCTTTTGACGTTGTGACGCATTTATATGAGAAGCCATAATGTAAAAACGAGTACGCTTCAAGTGTAAATTAGC
This sequence comes from uncultured Prevotella sp., assembly GCA_937877685.1. GTDB lineage: Bacteria > Bacteroidota > Bacteroidia > Bacteroidales > Bacteroidaceae > Alloprevotella. The sequence continues at coordinate 4,443 of CALFGU010000013.1, read as the reverse complement.
ATAAGCGTTTACAATAGGGTAACCTCCAATTTTTTCTGCATTACGTTCGTCTTGCAAGACATATTGTCCAATTATTGGAGAATAAACTTGAGGTGTAAATCTTGTGTAATATCTTACATCTGCACCTAATTCCGTGTTCAACACCTTGGCGATTCTGAATTTAAGGAATAAGTTTGAATATGCCATAAATGCAGGAACGGGTGAAAGAGACTTATCGGAAGTTGTTTGATAGGTTAATTCGTTTTCCCAATTTAAAATTCCCCATGTTAGCCAATGATAAATAGATGCTTCAAAACGTTGCACGGGTTTACCATTTTGTATGGCAGAAATGCTATGTAGTTTATCATTATTTCCTCTTGGACGAGGCGCATCATAGAGCGTTTCTTGGAAATAAGTTGCATCGTTTTGTTGTTCAAAACGTAGCGTGAATTTCGTTTTCTTATATTTAAATTCAGCACCGATTCTTGTATAAAGAGTTTTGTTCAACCCTTCATTGTCCCACCATGCATTACGTCCTTGATAGTGGCGGAAATAGAAATTGGGTTCTTCTGAACTTAATTGTGCATACACATTAACCAAGCAAGTGTCATTAAATAACTTCTTTCTTAACCCACCTTTAGCGAGCAATTTAAACTCTCCCCATTGTTTGCCATCACGGGTGCGGAGTTCGCCCAACAAGTTATAATCGAATACCTTACCTTTACGATGCATGAGTTCTGCACCTATGTTAAAGTAGTTATATCTGTAGGAATCAAATGAAGTAGGGGAGTTGGGTAGGGTAAAACGCTCGTGTTTGTGTGACACGTAAAGTCGAGCACCAGCTTTTAACCATTTCTTCCAATTTTCATTTAACTCTATAGCCACGGTATTGCGAATGGCAAAGTGTTTCGTTTTATCAGATGCTGAGTCTCCAGCGAAATAGTAATCTCGGAAATAAAGAGGAGATAAATTGTTAGTAGTAATATTACTCAAAAACAAACGATCGTCATGATCTATTTGCATAGAGTGAGACACTGTTAGAGGAGGAATACCCGTAGTAGGCGATAGTGTCTCAGGCTTTAATGAATCTGTTGAAGTTGAATCATTTACAATATTTACCTTACCAACATTAAATCTTTGTGTAAAAAATAAAGAGTTAACATTGATTTTATTCCATGTTTTAGACAGATTTGTTGGCATTTCCCAGGTTTCATAATTATTAGCAAATGCCTCAGGTTCTGTAATATATCTGTCATCTTCAAGACCGCCATTTTCTGTTGTTTTCATATATTGTAGGCGATATGATAAATGTGACTTATAACGTTCGCCTATATATGAACCATAAATATCCGCTCTAAAATGTGCTGTATTTTGAGATTGATAATATCCTCGACCATACAGGTAGTCTAAATTAAATCCTAAACCTATTTTCTTTCCAGCATTCACCGCAAACAAAGCGCTTATGCGGTCTTCGCCGTGCTCTTTATCCCCACATTCATGATATGTAATATTCGTAAACGGAGATTTTGTATTCGTAAATAATTGATTGTGTGCACGTTCTATGAAAAAGTCATAAGGATTCATAAAAACAAATTGCTCTTGCCACAATTCAAGATTGTTGTGCGACAATCTAAGCGCTTTACGAGGGGCACCAAGATTACCTGTTGACAAGTAACCACCAAACAAACCCTTTGTACTTCCTTGATTTTGAAAATTATGAGGAATGGTATCAAAATCAGCAGAAACAATGTCGCCAAAGATAGGATCTACGCGCCAAGCATAGATTCCCTCAGGTATATCTGTTTTTGAAGAAACACCAATTGTATCGTTGTCAATTTCATTCCAACGATTATTTTGTTGCTCATAACCAGGATTAAAATTTCCTCGCTTAAGGCGATCGAAATTTCCCTTAGATATTTGTGCCACACTTGTTAAAGTGCAGGTAGTAAGCAATAATATGAAAATAAGAATTCGCGATTTTCCCATAATGCTTGCAAAGATACTATTTATTTTCCTCATTAAAAGTTTGTAATGCACGAATTAACCGCAGGGATGGAAAATATTTCTTGTTTCTAGTCTTATCATTTAGGAAAATTTTATGATGGGAGAAGTAACTTGAAAATCCATATTAAACATAATCCCGATTCTGATTATTTAAGAAGAAACTATATTTACATTACAATTTAATTATACGGACATGAGTTCGAAACCTGTGTAAATTGAGAACAATATTGTATAATTAGATATGAGTGTTTTGTAAGTGAGACTTAGTTAAAATTAAGAGTAACATAATTAAAATTAAGTCTCAAAGATTTTTTCTTCTTTGAGACTTAATTGGAGCGATAATATTATCAACGTACGTACGCATACGTATCAATTATCTTTTTTAGGAATATAAGTTGTACGCAGTACTCTAAATTGTGTGCGACGATTTAATGAGTGACAACTATCTTGTTGTTCGTGAGTTAACTTACTCATGAACTCATCTGAGAGCACGTCTCCTTCTTTCAGGAATTTATATTCTTCTGTTAGTTTTTTGTTTACAACCTTTGGTAAGTTCTCACCATATCCAACAGGAGTAAGTCTTTCTTTATCAATACCTTTAGATACTAAATAATTAACTACTGATTCAGCACGTTTCTGGGATAATTTTTGATTATAAGACTCACTCCCACGACTATCGGTATGTGCGGATAACTCAATCGTAATTGTTGGGTTATCACTTAACATTCCTACTAATCGGTCAAGCGCTACTGAACTTTCGGGAGTTATGTCAGCTTTATCAAATTCAAAAAAGACATTGCGGACAAGCACAGGAATGGATGTTGATGCTAATGGGAATTGCAGAACGTACTGATGATCTGTTGAAAGCGTGTCAGTTGTAAGTTTATTATTTGCATTTAGATAACCATCACAGGTGGCAAGGAAAACGTAATCAACTGAAGGGTTGACCTTAGTTTCAAACGAACCGTCTGGCAATACTCCGAGTTTCAAGTTAGTGCCATCACTTCCAATGATATAAACCTCTGCTTTCGGAAGTTCATAACCATCAACTTCGTATATCCATCCCTTAACGGTTTGTGTGACTTCAGGGTAACTGAAACTAAAAATTTTATCCCATCCACGCCCTCCTGTTGTACGGGATGAAGTAAAATATCCTCTGTTATGGAATCCCTCAAATGTCATTCCAAAGTCATTACCTAAAGAATTAACTGGGAATGGCAAATGTTTTATAACCCAGGTGTTTAATAACGTATCTTCAAGTGCTGAAAAAATATCAAGTCCCCCTATTCCACCTTTGCCGTCGGATGAATAATATAATTCACCCGTAGGACGAAAGGTTGGGAACATTTCATTGCCTTCTGAGTTGATTTTATCGCCTAAATTTTCAACGGGACCTATTTCTGAACCCTCTAATCTTGCACGCCATAAATCCGTACCGCCATAACCACCAGGCATATCAGAGACAAAATATAACCACGTTCCGTCAGGAGAAAGACAAGGATGGGCATACGAACTCAAGGTGTCTTCAGTAATCTTAAGTTTGCTTGCTTTATTCCATTTAGCATCACTACGATTTGAAGTCCAGATTTCTGCCATACGCGGATATTCGGGATCTGTTGGACAAACGGTTAAATACATTTTGCCATCAGTAGAAAAGCAACACGCTCCTTCGTCAAGAGGAGTGTTCAACCCGCCTTCTACGAGTTCAGGCGCCTTCCATTTTCCTCTCTCATCCTTTCTGACACAAAACAGGTCACTATTTTTCATACCGGTAATGCCACTTAATTCATCACCAGTCGCTTGATTACGAGTGGAGGTAAAATACAATTCATTACCTTCGGAATTTGCAAACATAGGTGAATAGTCAGAACGACTTGATGCAAATAATTTCTCAAGTTTGACGGTATATGCAGAGGATTGTTGTTTAAAATCGCTTGCTCGAAGTGCCCAATTATATCTTAATTTTGACGTGTTGTCATCAACTAACTCTAAATGTTTGGCAAAATAATTTGCCGCCTCTTTATAGTTGCCTAATTGCATGGAGAGCATACCGAGTTGTGGGTACACCAATGTGTCGTTATATTTATAACGCTCTGCATTCTTGAATGCTGCTAGCGCCCTTGCTACATTACCATAAGCCGTATAAGTATTGCCCATTTCAAATGCGATTTCGCCTCTCATCTTTTTATCTTTCGGAGAAATACGCTTGTAAGCCTTCTTAAAATGGTCAGCGGCAATTTCATACTCTCCTCGACTCAATGCAGTTCGCGCCGATTTTATGCTCTTACTTGCACTACCACAACTCACAAGCAAAATAGTGCCTAAGCATATATATAAGATATGTTTCAAATAAGTTTTCATACGTTTATAGAAACGATAAATACGCATATTATTGTCATCACTATGCAAATTTAAAAAGAAAAATATGTTGGTTCGGGAAAAATGCCTAATTTTGTTGCA
>CALFGU010000012.1 GCA_937877685.1 uncultured Prevotella sp. | reverse complement strand
TATTCAATAGTTTGTTTCACGTGAAACAAATTTTATTTTATGTTTCATGTGAAACATTGCTTTTTATTTACAATTATTTCCATAGGAAGTAGGTTTAATCAAACAAGAACTTTAAAGCAAACATATATAATGAAGAAAATAGGTTTTGTGGTTGCAATCCCATTAACTGCTACTGCATTTTTGATGGATCACATAGCGGCGCTACAGCGCAGTTATGAGGTTCATCTTATTTGTAATTTTCCTGATGAGGAGAGTAAGAGAACCTTTGAAGCTAAGGGGATTACGTGTCACAGTGCTCCCATCCTGCGAAATATAAACTTGATAGGTGACCTTAAGGGGTTGTTTGCTTTAAGAAAGATATTCCGTAAGGAACGCTTCGACTGTGTGCACTCGGTAACCCCCAAAGCTGGATTGCTCACCGCGTGTGCGGGATGGTTCGCACGGGTGCCTAATCGTGTGCATATTTTTACGGGACAAGTTTGGGCCACCCGTAAAGGGGGCATGCGCTTTATGCTGAAGATGATGGATAAGTTGATCGCTCTATTTGATACGAGAATTCTTGTTGATGGTGAAGGGCAACGACAATTTCTTATAAAGAATGGTGTCCTCACGGAAAAGAATAGTTCGGTGCCTGCAAATGGTTCTATTGCTGGTATCAAATTGGAGCGATATGTTATTTCTGAGCAGGTGCGTAAAGCGGAGCGTGATAATTTAGGCATTCCAGAGGATCATGTGGTTTATATCTTCTTAGGTCGGTTGAATCATGACAAGGGGATTGGGGAAATGTATGAGGCATTCAATCGTCTTGTGGTAGATTGCCCAAAATCCGTCCTCCTTTTTTATGGTATGGATGAGGAGGGGTATGATGAGAAGGTGACTGATTTCCCGAATATTAAGAAGGGCGAGAATTTCTTTTTCCCCGGACTTACTAAAACTCCCTTTAATGCGCTTCAGGCGGGGGATGTGTTTGTTTTGCCTACTTGGCGAGAAGGGTTTGGCGTGAGCGTGCTTGAAGCACAAGCGCTTGGGCTGCCCGTAATTACGAGTGATGCTTATGGAGTGGTGGATGCGTCTATTCCCGAAGTTACTGGTTTGAGATGTGGAGTGAATGACCCTGAGGGGTTATATCGTTGCATGAAACAGTATTATGACCATCCCGAAATGCGTAAGGAGCATGGAAAGAATGGCAGAAAACGCGTAGAGGAAGACTTTAGTAATGACCTCGTTTCTGCTGCCTGGTTTGATTTCTATAAGGAGATGTTGAGGGAGGGAGGGTTTTAATAAGTGAGTAGTTAGGAATGAGGATTTAGAGTTGAGAGAGGAGCTCATCTCTCATCTTTCAACTCTCATCTCAAACCTCTAAACTATCACCTCTCAACTTTAAACTAACATATTATGTACAAGAATTATTTTAAGCGAGTTATTGACTTTGTAATTGTGCTTACGGCACTGTTGATTATCTGGCCGTTTTTGCTTATTATTTATATATGGTTGACCATTGCGAATAAGGGCGCGGGGGCTTTCTTC
>CALFGU010000011.1 GCA_937877685.1 uncultured Prevotella sp. | reverse complement strand
TACTGATGATACTCGTTGGCGCTGTGTTCGTAAGCGGTCCCGCAGAGTTGATTGCGGGAATGACGCCCGACTGGATGGATGCCTATTTCTGGATTGTCGTCATCTTCCTGTATTACGTGCTCGCCACCATGATGCCCGTGGATAAGATTATCGGCAAGATCTATCCGCTCTTTGCCTTCGCCCTGTTGTTTATGGCGGTGGGCGTGTTGGTAATGCTTTATGTCAAGAGTCCTGACCTGCCCGAAATGTGGAACGGATTCGGCACAAAGTACGAGGCGAGCCCGATTTTCCCCATGATGTTCATCTCCATTGCTTGTGGCGCCATCAGCGGATTTCACGCTACGCAATCTCCCCTTATGGCGCGCTGCATGAAGTCGGAAAAGCATTGTCGCCCTATCTTTTACGGGGCGATGGTAGCCGAAGGTGCGGTAGCGCTGATTTGGGCGGCTGCTGCCACTTACTTCTTCCATGAAAACGGTGTGATAGACGCCGAGACGGGCAAGGCATTTTCGGGCGCGGCTGTGGCAACACGCATTTCGAATGAGTGGCTCGGCACGTTGGGAGGCATCTTAGCGATTCTCGGCATTGTGGCTGCGCCCATCACGAGTGGGGATACCGCCCTGCGCTCAGCAAGATTGATTGCCGCAGACTTCTTACACATCGACCAAACACCCATTCGCAAGCGCTTGTTGATATGTATTCCGCTATTCCTGCTCACCATCGGTGTGCTCGTTTACAGCCTCAGTGACGCGGAAGGCTTTAAGGTTATCTGGCGTTACTTTGCGTGGAGCAACCAAACACTCTCCGTCTTCACCCTTTGGGCAATCACCGTGTATTTGGTGCGTCACGGCAAAAACTTCTACATCGCTCTGCTCCCCGCCTTGCTCATGACCTTGGTCTGCTCCACCTATATCTGTATCGCCCCCGAAGGACTCTCCCTCCCCCAACCCATCGCCTACGCCATCGGAGGCACTTGCGCCATCATCGCCCTCGTATGGTTTATAGGGTGGTACAGGAAAGAGGGGAAGAAAGTGGGGTAAGGAAGTTTAAGTAATAGCTTTGCTCATAAATTTGCTGATAAATAATTGTTATAGACTTATGAACATAAAGGATTTTTTCATGAAGCGTGAATATAGATTCATCATGCTTTTTGCCATTTGTAACCTCATGCTTTGGGGGTGTAATGACGATGACGTTGAGAGTAGATTGCCTGACTTGCCTAATCAGCCAATCGTCGTTTTGTTTGACAATGACGTTCATTGTGCAGTAGATGGTTACCCAATGCTTGTCTCGGCTCGCAACGAATGTTTGTCTCGCACGAATTATGTCTCAACGGTGTCTTGCGGAGACTTTGCAAGTGGCGGATTAGTGGGTGCTATTTCCAAAGGGGAGCAAATTGTGGAGTTGATGAATTATGTAGGTTACGACGTTGTTGCTTTGGGTAATCACGAACTGGATTACGGCATGCAGCAGATGTTTGCGCTTACCGAAAGTTTGGATGCTCCAGTCGTTTGTGCCAATCTTAAGAATGTGCAAACAGGCGCTTATCCCTACCCTGCTTATAAGATAATTCGTTATGGGGAGGTGGATGTGGCTTATGTGGGTCTTACGACTACGACAAGCGGAACTGTAACGAGTTTGAGTGACGAACAAGGCAATCCGCTTTACAGTTTTATGCGCGAGAATTTTTATGAAAATGCCCAATACTTCATCAATAAAGCCCGTCAAGAGGGTGCCGACTTTGTTGTAGCGCTTGCGCATTTGGGCGACAGTCCTAAAACGGGAGGACACCCAAATTCTCTGGAACTCATCAGTAACACTACGGGCCTGGATGCCGTCATTGACGCTCACGACCATCATGTCATCGCGCAGCAGTTTGTCAACAATAAGGAGGGTCGCCCTGTATTGCTTACTTCTTCGGGAACTAATTTTCAATACATCGGTCAGTTGACCATCAATACCGATGGTACGTTAGAATCATCCCTTATCAATTGTTCAGATGGCGCAGTTGCGGCTGATAGTGATTGCCAGCAATTTTTGGAACAACTGAAGGAAGAGGTAAGCGGTGAGGGTAATTTCGTCATAGGAACTAGTGAGGTGGACCTTACTATTTATGACGCCGACGGAAAGCGTATTGTACGCAAGCAGGAATCCAACCTTGGCGATTTTTGTACCGATGCCTTACGCGCATTTACAGGAGCTGACATCGCTCTCATTAACGGTGGGGGCATTCGTGCTGACATAAAGCGTGGCGATATTTTGTTTAACGACCTCTATAATGTAATGCCCTTCGGAGATATGATTGCTACGGGCACACTTTCGGGAGAGCAATTGCTTGATGTGTTAGAATATGCCGTTTCTGCGTTGCCTGCTGAATCGGGTACGTTCATGCAAGTCAGTGGTCTGCGCTTTCAGGTGAATCTGGAACTCCCCTCCCCCGTCATAAAAGACGAAGCAACAGGCATGTTTGCAAGCATTGGTGAAGGCGAGCGCCGTGTCTCGCAGGTTGAAGTGCTTGACAAGCAGAGCAACGAGTATCAACCACTTGACAAAGCGCAACAATATACCATCGCTACGTTAGACTATCTGATTCTTGAGCAAGGCGGTTCGGGCATTCTGAGTTGCGTCACTCCCGATGCGGAATATTACGGAGCAGACATTGAGGTTCTGCGCCACTACCTTGAAACAAATTTAAGCGGTGTCATCGGTGCGGAGTATAGTCAACCTCAAGGGCGCATAAGTATTAAGTAAGGGTATATAAATTATACTCGACAACAATAATAGAAAACAAAAACTCCGCCCTGCAAGTGCTGATTGCTTGCAGGGCGGAGTTTTTATTTCAGCTCTAATTAAAAGATTAGAGGTTGGGGTTGATAGAAAATTGCAGGAATAATGCCGAAGGTTACCTATTATTTCTTTGGATTTTCGCAATTTTAATACATGAAATCTGGGAAATGTGAAATTTAATTCTGAAAATAGGAGGAAAATGTGAAAATAGATGTTATTCTGGTGCGGATTATGTGAGAAATAAGCGATTTTAACGGCGGATTATGTGAAAAACAATTACCTTTGCACATATAATCAATGGTTTAGATTATGGATAAGTTGCTTAAACGAAAGGTTGATGCCTTTCTGAAGGATTGGAAGGACAATCCTGACAGAAAACCACTCATTATAAAGGGTGCCCGCCAAATAGGAAAAACGCATTCCATTCAATGGTTTGCGAGTCAGCACTATGAATGTGTTGTTCAGATTAACTTTGTGGAGCAACCAAAGTACAGGAATATTTTTAATGACGGGTTTGAGGTGGATGTCATTCTTAAAAATATCTCTTTACTCAACCCTGAGTTAATATTCCTTCCTGGAAAAACGCTTTTCTTTTTTGATGAACTTCAAGCGTGTCCCAATTGCGCTACAGCATTAAAGTTCTTCAAACTTGATGGACGCTTCGACGTAATCTGTTCAGGTTCATTGATGGGGATAAACTACAGAGAGATTGAATCTAATAGTGTGGGTTACAAAGAAGATTATGAAATGCATTCTATGGATTTCGAGGAATTTCTTTGGGCTAAAGGCTATACCGAAGATTTTATAGAAGATTTATTCCAACACATGCTGGAGGTTAAACCTCTTTCTAACCTGCAACAGGATATACTTTTTGAACTATTCCGAGATTATGTTACCATAGGGGGAATGCCCGAGGTGGTGAACACATACATTCAGAACAAGAATTTCAGTGGAACTTTACGCATTCAACAACAACTTCTAAAGGATTATGAGGAGGATATTACCAAATATGTAGAGGGGTTGGATAAAGCAAAGGTAAAAGCTGTTTATAACCACATCTCCGTATTTCTAGCAAAGGAAAATAAGCGTTTTCAAATAACAAAAATAGGCAAGAATGCAAGAAACAGAGATTATATAGGGTGCGTGGAATGGTTGGCAGACGCAGGTGTTATAAACACTTGTTATTGCTTGAATTATCCCGAACTCCCGCTTAAAGGAAATTATGACCCTAAACTCTATAAAATATATTACAAAGATACAGGACTCTTGATAGCATCGCTTGATGAAGAAGCGCAAGAAGACTTGAGGGCAAACAAGAATTTGGGTACCTACAAAGGAGCTATTTATGAAAATATAGTTGGCGATATGCTGGTAAAACAAGGTTACAACCTTTATTATTACAACAGCGACAAGCCATCTCTTGAAATGGACTTCTTCATTCGCGATGCCTCTTCGCTCATTCCCATAGAGGTAAAGGCGAACGACAGCGCGACTCCATCGTTAAACAATTTGCTGAAAGAAGAAAAGTTTCCCGACGTTAAATTCGGTATCAAATTGGGATACAAGAACATAGGTTTCAATGGTAAGTTCTACACTTTCCCCTACTTCCTCACCTTCTTACTGAAGAGATTTGTGGCGGCGCGTACAAGGTAATTTGACTTTAACAAAGGTTTTTCTAGCACGTTTACACTTGTACCTTTCATTCATAAACATCTTTAATCAGAAAAAAGCACCTGCGTCTATCTCTGTGTTATACAGGGAAAGACGCAGGTGTTGCTTTTTCAAAAATGACAAAAAGGTGAAGTGCCCCTCTTTGCGGTTGTATCTTTGCCCCGCAATGAGATACTTCTCATGCTACGCTCTTTGACATGTTGTACAAAATGAATAACGCTTTAATTTTCGAAAATTCTATAGTTCGTAACGTCT
>CALFGU010000010.1 GCA_937877685.1 uncultured Prevotella sp. | reverse complement strand
TGCGGACGGGACTCGAACCCGCGACCCCATGCGTGACAGGCATGTATTCTAACCAGGCTGAACTACCGCACCAGAAGTTTTCTGAACCGTTGTTCCTTGTTTGCGAGTGCAAAGGTACAACTAATTTCTGAATTGACAAGAGATGATGAGCTTTTTTTACAGGAAAAGTTGAAAAAAACTCACATTTTCGTAATCCTCTCCGTTGTAATGCCACGCAGGAAGTGTTGCTACGTGATGATAACCTGCTGAACTAAAGCATTTTTGCGAAACCTTGTTGTTTTCTTCAGAAATGTAAGCGTAAAGCATCCGCAGGCGCAATTTTTTTCGAGTATATTGCTCAAGTTCCTTCAGCGCAGCTGTGCCATACCCTTTGTTTTGTTCGTTTTGGAGTATAGCAATTGCCACTTCTGCTCGGTTATGAATGGGGGAGAAGTCAAAAAGGTCAATAATTCCTATTGCCTCATTGGTGTCGCTTTTACAAATAATGAGGCGTAATGTCCCTGATTGATACAGATCGTTGGGTTGTTCGGCTATATATTTCCGAAGGGCGAACCGCGAATAGGGTTCTAAATTGGAGTTTACCGCCCATAATTCGGGCGCATTCTCTATCGTGTAGAGTAGTTCCAAATCTTCGGGTTCAAGAGCGCGTAAGTAAATGGGCATGGTGTAAAAATGAATTGTTGATTACCAAGATGCCTGCTGTCATGTTTTTGTTTTTCACAAAAGTGCGTGACAAGTTCGTTGGTAATCCTTATGTTGTGACAACTTATTTAATAAAACACCTCTCCTTCAGTAATGAGTTTTCCCGTTTTTGCTGAGAAACGCGCCATACTTATCTTATGGTCAGAATCCTCAAACAGTTGAAGTGTCTGTTCTGTGGTGAAGACGTCAGCATCAATAATAAGGTTCTTGATGTGTGGAGGAAGTTTGAGCGACTTTAGCGATGTGATATGTTCTTCTGAAATGTGCTCAACCTGAAATAACCATTTTTCAGAAAGGTTTTGGAGAATTTCAAAATGTTGTTTCTTTCCGATAAATGCAAAATAAAGTTCCTCTTCCTTTTGAGGGAAAAGATTGCTAAATTGTTGTTGAATGAGGGCAACAAATGCACGGAAAATGATGGCGCATTTGATAGGGAATGTGAAGAGTCCGCTAAGGTTTCCGTAATGTTTTTGGAAGAAGATGAGCATTGCCTCATAAAACACGTGGACATAGCGATAAGAACTCTTCTGAGTGCTTTCCCCTTTGTAGTGAAGGATGGGGAGTGGCAGATAGAAGTTGTGGAAACCTCCTTTTAAGATACGGTAAGAAAGGTCTATGTCTTCGCCATACATGAAGAAGTCTTCATCAAAACTTCCACATGCTTCAAGTGCCTTGCGACTGACAAACATGAACGCCCCAGATATGATTTCAATCTTTGCAGGTTGTTCCTTGTCAAGGAAACTCATATAGTAATGCGCAAAAGTTCGCGATTGGGGGAACAAGGAAGTGAGTCCAAGCATTTTGCATAGCGAAACCCACGGCGTAGGGAGTCCACGGCGCGATTCTTTAGCAAAACGTCCGGCGTCGTTAAGCATTTTTACTCCTAATGCACCAAATTTTTCTTGTTGTTCGGCAAAACGTAGGCACTCGCCTAAGGTGTTTTCTGCAATAAGAGTGTCGGGGTTTAAGAAGAGAATGTACTTTCCCTTTGCCAAGTGTACCGCCTGATTGTTAGCGCGTGAGAAACCAACGTTTCTTGCATTGGCAATAATGTGAAGGTTCGGAAAATCCTTCTGCGAGAATTGCTCCTTAAGGTAGGCAACAGAATTGTCCGACGAAGCATTATCAACAACAAACACTTCTGCCTCCATTCCGGCAGTAGCGATAGCGGTAAAGACGGAGTGGAGGCACTGTTCGATGTAATACTTTACGTTGTAGTTAACAATGATTACGGAAAGTTGCACGGAAACCTTATTATTAAATGTGTCAATAATGGGAGTTGCGCTTTTGAAAGCATTTATTGTTTGCTGGGCCAGCAAAAGATGGCGCCAATCAGCGTAATGATGAAGCTGTACATGGCAGATTCGTTAAACGTTCCCCCATAATATATAATGAGGTTGGTGAAAACGGCGCTAAAGATAATGCCCATTCGGCGCCCATTCCACTTGAGGTAAGCGCGGCGCTTTGCTTCGTCGTCTCCTTCGGTAAACGTCTTGTCTTGCTTTTCCTTTTTGGTCACTTGCATAGCGAAAAACACCCCGCCAAGTGTAACGATGAGCGAAACAAGACTCATTACGTAATCCGTACTGGGGTTAGAGGGTATAAAACCTGAGGGCAAAACGTGTTCTTCAAAGAGAAGCACAAGGATGCCTAAAGAAAAGCAGAGTGTAATAAAGAGCGTGCGCATGGCGTAAGGGAAATGTCTTTGAATAGTAGTGTCTTTAATTTAAAATAGTGCGGTTGATAATGGAGCGTCCGAGGGTGACTTCGTCGGTATATTCAAGGTCGTCACCCACACTTACACCACGCGCCAACACAGAGAGGCGTACGCCACTCCCCGCAATTTTGCGTTGGATGTAGAAGTTGGTTGTATCGCCCTCCATCGTGGGATTCAGAGCAAGAATAATCTCTTCCACCCCTCCGTTTGCCACACGGTCAACCAGCGATTGGAGTTCCAAATCATTGGGACCAATGCCGTCCATCGGAGAAATCACTCCGCCTAACACGTGATACAAACCGCGATACTGCCCTGTATTCTCAATGGCCATGACGTTTTGAATGTTTTCCACCACACAAATTGTCGAGCGGTCGCGTTGCGGATTGGCGCAAATGTCACACTCTTCCGTGTCCGAAATGTTGTGACACGTGTGGCAGTATTTCACTCCGTCCACCAAGTCAGTCAAACTCTTGCTCAACTGATGCACATCCTTTGCCTCCCTACGCAGTAAATGCAGAACGAGGCGCAAAGCCGTTTTGCGCCCAATGCCGGGAAGTTTGGAGATTTCAGAAACCGCTTGTTCCAGCAAGCGCGAAGGATATTGTTGGTGCATTGGTTAGGGGTGTGCAAGTGAGAAGAAAGGGGGTGAATGTCCTGTGATAACGCCCGATTATCCCTGAGTGGTCATCGCGTTCAACTGTTCGATGTAGTCAAGAAACTCTTCGCGCCCCGTGCGCTTTTCAGAACTGGTAATGAAATGCGGAGGCAGTTCTTCCCATTGCTCTTTCAGCGTGTTGAGAAAGAGGGTGACGTTTTTCTTTAATTCTCCCGCCTTGTTCTTGTCCGCCTTTGTGAAAATAATTCCGAAGGGCACACCGTTTTCACCCAACCATTCGATAAACTCAAGGTCAATCTTCTGGGGCGTTAAGCGGGAGTCGATTAAGACAAAGAGACACGTGAGCTGTTCACGCTCCAAGACGTAATGCTCAATGATGTTTTGCAACTTCTCCGTCGCCTTCTTGCCGCGCTTTGCGTAACCATAGCCCGGAAGGTCCACCAAGTGCCATTCCTGATTCACAATGAAATGGTTAATCAGCATGGTCTTACCCGGCGTTGATGAAGTCATGGCGAGTCCCTTTCTGCCCGTAAGCATGTTGATAAGACTGCTCTTCCCCACATTACTTCTTCCGATAAAGGCATATTCAGGAATGGAAGTTTGGGGGCACATGTCAGCACGACTGTTGCTGATGAGGAAATCTGCAGAGGTTATTTTCATAAGGGAACGCGTCTCTATAAATGGTTTAACTTCAATAAAAGGGTGGGGCAAGCATTGTGTGCCGAAAAATCCCCCACAAATTTACGCCTTTTTCCCCATAGATTTTTTATTTTTGCCAAAATTCTTGGTAGGAACTCAATCTGAACGTTATGACCGACCGTATCAAACAGATAAAAATCATACTTGTTGTCGTTGCCGTCATTATTGCCGTGGCGAGTTTGGTGGTCTCGCATCTTCTTGTGCGCGACCTTTCGCGCCAGGAGCGTAACAACATGGAGGTGTGGGCAGAAGCCATGCGCTCGTTGAGTCATGCCGATGAGCATACCGACCTGAATTTGGTGCTCAAGGTGATGAATAGCAACAATCACATTCCTGTTGTTGTCTTGGACGAATTTGACAACGTGATTGAGTTTCGCAATGTTGAGATTGACGCACCCACGGCGGCGGATAGCACTGCTTATTTGACGCAACTAGCGCAACGCATGGTCAGAAAGGGAAATGTGATTGAGGTGGACGTAAGTACGCCCGACATTGAGGTGCCTTTGCAGATTCTTGTGTGCTATGATGAGTCTATTCTCTTACAGCGCCTGACGCATTATCCTTACGTTCAGTTGGGGGTGATAAGCCTGTTTGTGGTAGTCGCCATTTTTGCACTCTTGGCGTCAAAGAAGGCGGAGCAAAACAAGGTGTGGGTGGGGCTTTCCCGAGAAACGGCACACCAACTCGGAACGCCTATTTCCTCACTTATGGCTTGGAGCGAGGTGTTGCGAGAGACGTATCCCGAGGATGCTATGCTCGACGAAATGTCAAAGGATGTGGCGCGCTTGCAGGTGATTGCAGACCGCTTCTCGAAAATTGGTAGCCAACCAGAGTTGCGCGATGAAGATTTGTGCGCAATGATTGCGCGTGTGGTGGAATATATTGGTCCGCGAGCCTCAAATAAGGTGGCGCTTTCGTGCAGTTATCCCGACAAGGTGGTGACGGCGCGCATCTGTGCCCCTTTGTTTGAATGGGTTATCGAAAACTTGTGTAAGAATGCCATTGATGCCATGCAGGGCGAGGGACACATTAATATATATATGTATCGCGTGTCTGACTCCATCCATATTGAAGTGAGCGACACGGGCAAGGGCATCCCGAAGGATAAGTTTAAAACCGTGTTCCGTCCGGGTTACACCACAAAGAAACGCGGATGGGGGCTCGGACTTTCCCTTGCAAAGCGCATTGTTGAGGAATATCACGGCGGGCGTATCTATGTGAAGGAAAGTAGTCCGAAGGGCACAACCTTCTGTGTGGAACTCAAGAAATAGGGTGGCGCATGGTGCGTTGCTTGCAAGTTCTTGACGTATTGATATTATTGCTGACCAGTAACCTTAGTGTAAATAACTATTACAAGGGGCATACGCAACGTATTTTTTTTAGAACACGAATCTCAAGAATTTCACGAATGCCCATGCGATGAGCAAGTTAAAACTCCGCAAGGATTCGTGTTATTCGTGAGATTCGTGTTCTCTAAAACACCATCCTGATTGTAATGATTAATGCAATCTTCGGTGAGAATCCTTTTCAAAAAAGAATTGAGATATTCATAAGAGGTAAAACAAAGAGTATTATTGTGCGTACGATAATACTCATTGTTTTTCTTAAAATACTTTTTGTATTCCCTATTAGTGGTGTGGTTTTGCGAAGGCGTGATGTGGGGGTGGATGAGTTAAATTTACAGGGTCGGAAAAGCGTTTGGAGCGCTATGGTTTCGCAAAACAGGAAAATTTTTACGTCTCCCTCTTTCTGATAAATTTGGCAGGGTGGTTAATTTTATTTACCTTTGTCAGCGTTTGTGCCCAATTTGGGTAACGCAACGCCTTAAATTACCGTGAAATAACCATGCAACAACCCCTAAATTCACAATCGAGAGGAGGAAAACCTACTGGTGAGGAAACTCACTGGTATGTGTTGCTCGTTGCTTATCGCACGGAATTGAAGGTGAAAGAATTGCTCCGCGAACTGGGACAGATTGAGGCCTTTGTGCCCATGAGGCGCACGCGTCGCAGAGACAAGCAGGGGCGCTTTTGCTATGACGTGAAGGTGGCACTGAATAATTATGTCTTTGTGCATACAAGTTACAAGCGCTTGATGCAACTCAAGGCGGCCCATCCCTATAAGTTGGATTTCAACTTCATGCTTCGTGACGTGTATGAGGGGATGAAGCGAGTGGGGCGCACACCTGTAATCGTGCCACGCCAACAAATGCAGAACTTTATTGCGATTGCTGGCAATCAAGTGGAGCGTGTGCAGTTTCTGGAAGCACAGAAAATCAACTGGAAGGCGGGACAGCGTGTGCGCGTTGTGGCAGGACCATTCCAGGGTGTCGAGGGCATTTATCTTAGTACGTCACGCAAACATGAGCGTCGCGTAGTGGTGCAACTCGAGGGGATTGCGGCCGTGGCAACAACGGCATTGCCCGCCGTGCTTGTTGAAAAGATTGAAGACGAAATGTCGGCGGAAGCGTCGTTAGGTTAAAATATTTGTGAAAAAGGGGACTGCGTGTCCCCTTTTTTCTTTACATTTGCATTGTGATACGATTCTTCGGAGTCCGTATCGCCTTTTAAAACTACCCATCTATACCATAGCGCTTCGCAACCAGCGTGGCGTCTTTACTAACCCAGTTTCATATCATGAAGACTGACCTTATCATGCAGCAATTAGCTGCTAAGCATCCCGGCGAACCCGAATTCTTGCAGGCGGTTCGCGAAGTTCTTCATTCTATTGAAGATGTGTATAATCAGCACCCTGAATTTGAACGTGCTAAAATCATTGAGCGCCTTGTTGAACCTGACAGAATCTTGACCTTCCGCGTACCCTGGACGGACGATAAGGGAGAAATTCATGTCAACATCGGTTACCGTGTGCAGTTTAATAATGCCATTGGTCCCTACAAGGGCGGTATTCGTTTTCACCCCTCTGTTAACCTCAGCATCTTGAAATTCTTGGGCTTTGAGCAGACCTTTAAGAATGCCTTGACCACACTCCCCATGGGCGGAGCCAAGGGCGGTTCTGACTTTGCGCCTCGCGGAAAGAGCGATGCCGAAATCATGCGCTTCTGCCAGTCGTTCATGTTGGAATTGTGGCGTAATGTTGGTCCCGATCAG
The DNA here is from genome assembly GCA_937877685.1 of uncultured Prevotella sp. Lineage (GTDB taxonomy): Bacteria > Bacteroidota > Bacteroidia > Bacteroidales > Bacteroidaceae > Alloprevotella. Next base: position 5,184 of record CALFGU010000010.1, on the reverse strand, counting down.
GACGTGCCTGCTGGCGATATCGGTGTGGGCGGTCGTGAGGTGGGGTATCTTTACGGCATGTATAAGAAGTTGGCGCGTGAACATACAGGAACCTTTACGGGTAAGGGTATGGAATTCGGCGGATCCAATCTTCGCCCCGAGGCAACGGGATTCGGTGCGCTTTACTTCGTAGAGCAGATGTGCGCTGACTATAATATGGACATCAAGGGTAAGACCGTTGCCATCTCTGGTTTTGGTAATGTCGCTTGGGGCGCAGCAAAGAAGGCTACAGAGTTAGGCGCCAAGGTCGTTACGCTTTCTGGTCCCGACGGTTATGTTTATGACCCCACGGGTGTGAGCGGTGAAAAGATTGATTACTTGCTCGAACTCCGCCTCTCGGGTAATGACATTGTGGCGCCTTATGCTGAGGAATTCCCCGAAGCAACCTTCTATCCCGGAAAGAAACCTTGGGAACAACCCGTGGATATTGCGCTCCCCTGTGCTACGCAAAACGAACTCAACGAAGAAGATGCGAAGCAACTTGTGGCGAATGGCGTGAAGATTGTGGCGGAAGTCAGCAACATGGGATGTACTGCCGAAGCCGTAGATTACTTTGTGGCAACCAAAACTCCCTTTGCCCCTGGTAAGGCTGTGAATGCGGGTGGCGTAGCTACCTCTGGACTTGAAATGTCGCAGAATGCCATGCACCTAAGTTGGTCAAACGAAGAAGTGGATATCCGTCTCCACCAAATCATGAAGGATATTCACGACCAATGTGTGCGTTACGGCAAGACGGATGACTACCTCAACTTCGTGAAAGGTGCAAACATTGCCGGCTTCATGAAAGTGGCGCGCGCAATGATGCAACAAGGGGTGGTGTAATACGCCATTAGAAAAATATAATTGACAGGCAAAATATATTGTTAGACAACGTATTAACAGATAGGGACGCACGCAGAGTGCGTCCTTTTTTTGACCCACATACATGTTATTCTCTTGACAAAAGAACAGAAGATGTTATAAACCCAAAAGTAAGACTTCAAACAATATCTATTTTACGAATAACAAAGAGTATTTCTGTGCGTCTTGTTTGGGTACTTAAGGCGCACAGAAATACTCTTTGTTTTACATGATATTTTCACACAGAAAGCGGATGCGGAAATTCTGTGCCTTCCGTGGATTCTGTGAGCAAATATTTTAGCAATAGGAGTATACAGAATATTCCTCGTGACACTTGTGAAACGTGGAGAAATGTGCACAACCGAAAGGTGGTACTTCTGTTGATTTTTATTTATCAACGTGATTTCACGGGTTGTACAGATTATATTTTTTTGACAGAAGAAACAGAAGAGGTAAAAGTTCCGGACGGCGCTCTCTCCCTGTTTATAGGGAGAGGGGACCGCCTTGGCGGTGAGAGGGTGCGAAAAAAAGTGAGGAGTTAGTAGTGAGTAGTATTTCCATGCAGTACGTATTTCGCTTCCCCCTCGTTTCCCTCGTAATCGGGGAAAGAAATCTTTACAAACAAGGGAAGAATGCCCTCCTGGACATTTATTCTTTTGACAAAAAAACATTCATCAGTTCCTCTTAAAAAAGAATCTTAAAATTTTGTTATCCCCCTATTAATCATTAATTTTGCCACAGATAATGTGCTGTTTTACAAGGAAGTTTTACAGTTCTTGTAAACAGAGTTTAATTAAATAAAGAAATATAACGCAAAATGCGCCGTAACTTATTAAATACTAATATTTTACCCCCCCCCCTGTGTAACGGATTTGTTGCACAGCATCTGCGTATCTTGCCAGTAATAATGCTCCGCACCGGAAAGTATGTGTTCACTTCTTGTAACCATACTTCTCGGCGCGGAGTATTTTTTATACCCCAATGTGTAAAACTTTAAACAATAATATTAACTAAAAACAAAGAAGAAATGAGAAAAATTTCTACTCTCTTGATGCTGTTCTGCATGTTTGTAAGTACAGCATGGGCGCAGACTGCTGATATTAAGGTTTCCACAACGGTGTCAAATCCTGAGTATCAGTATGCATTAAAAAACAAAAATAATGTTTGGATGACTTCTTATACATCCACGACTCAGACCAAACCTGGTAAGTTTGCTTTCTTTGCGTCTGGTGAAGATTATCAGATTTATAGTATTGATCGCCAAAAATGGGTGTCCTATGCTAAAGCTGATAGTTATTCTGCAGGAACAAATAAGATTGTACTTGTAGATGAACAAACCTCTGCTAATACTTGGAAAGCAACAAAAGCCCAAAACGGAGGGGTTGATGTATATCAGTTTGCTCCATACAAAAACTCAGGAGTTGCAAGTATTTATATGAACTGGCATGGTGGTGTTGATTATAATGCGTTAGACAATGAGGCTACTACAGTTGGTTTCTATACCCATAATGCAGGACAGGATGCTGGTAGTGCTTGGGTTCTTACTGAGTTGGTAGTTCCTGTAGCAGGAGAAAAATATTTATTGCAGGATAAAGGTGGTGCTTGTCTTGATCTTGTTGACTTGGGTGAAGAACCTAACGATCGTAGATATAACCAATTAGCAACACTAAGCGATATTCGTAAACCTCTTTACATTACCGTTGATAATGGTAATAACTGGAGTTGGAGTATTCATACAACAGCCGAAGGTGGTAAATATTTGCATCAATATACTAACGATCGTCAATGGAACTCAAGAGTAAATGAAGAAGGTGCTAATTTTAGATGGATCGTTGAACTTGTTGCTAATAATGGTGTGTTATATCATAAACTTAGACACGAAAGTGGAGTTCAAAATGGTTATTTGAGTTCGTCTAATCCTGTGAATGGTGAACCTTTGTATGTAAATAACGGTGCTAATATTGCGTTGAATCTTAAGCTCATGGAATACCAAGAAGGTTATCAAATTGTAGGTCCAATAGGTGCGACAGTAACTTATAATGGAACCGTATATACAGTTGGTGAAACCATCGTTCCTGAAGGTGAATTGACCGCAGAAAATCTTACAGTTACTGCACCTGAGCGTGATGGTTACAAGGAAAGCGTTGCTGTAGACAATGAAAATAAAGCAATCATTGTGTCTTATGTGAACAATCTACAAGCAGGACACAAGATTATCCTCAAGAACAAGTTGCACAACACCTATCTTGGTGTAATGCTTGAGGGCGGTAAGTTGGATAATTCAACAGTACCTACAACTAAGCTTCTCACAGGTTTTGCTAACAACAACAATTATATGAACTGTTGGGAACTTGTTGCAGCTGGAGAAGAAGCATGTTTCTATCTTTACAATCCCTATTATGATTGGTATGCATGTCCTATTTCTTCACGCAATGGTAGAATTGCTCTTTCAAAGACAATAGATGAAGCGGGGCGTTTCCAAATTGAGAATTACGGTGATTATATAGTCTTCAAATGTTTGAATGGCGTAAACACAGGTCACGTTTATTTGCATCAAGTAGATTGGAGAACTAGTCATAATGGATTTTTTGCTGTTGACTGGGATGCAAATGCAGACGCTTCACAATGGGTATTTGAAGTGGTTTCAGCAGATACTGAGAATAATTGGTTGACTGCTATCACTACTGAAGTTGCGAATAAGAAAGCTTACTTGGAAGCTTGCGAGTTGGGTAATGAGTTAGGCCAATATTCTGGTATTGCAGTTGATGATAAGGGCGCAGTGCTCGAAGCGCTAACAATTCCTGCTGAAGGAACTACTACTGAAAAGATTAAAGCAGGAGTACATGGACTTTATCCTTTAAACTCGCTTACTCTTAATATGCCTACTGCTGGTTTCTACCGCATCAAGAGTTTGAATGGTAATGATGCTAATAAGAAGGGCAAGTATTGGCAGTCTAACGCTTCTGGTAACGGTATGGAACTTGCTACAGAAAAGGATGATGTTCGCAGCATTATCTATCTCGGTGCAGATAAAACACTCGTTAGTTATGGCTGCGGTAATGCTTTGAATCAGTATTCAGCTATGGATGCTGTAGGTTCTGCTGGCAAGGCTTGGACTATCAAGGAAAATGCAAAAGTTGTAGGTGCATATGCTCTCTTCCGTAATGGTGATGGTTATTGCCTTTCTGACTGGGACTGGACAGGTAACGCTACATATGGTCAGAATGATGCCAATGCCGCATGGGAAATCGAACGTGTAACAGAAGTTCCCGTTGCAGTTTCTGCTGTTGATTACGCTTCGTTCTATACTCCAGTTGCTTTGACATTGCCAGTAGAAGGATTGAAAGCTTACTATGTTGCAGAAGCAACAGAAGGAGTTGCAACTCTTGAAGAAATTACAGGTACAATCCCTGCAAGTACAGGTGTATTGCTTTATGTAGAAGGACTTGAAGAAAAGACTACATTCACTTTGACAGTTGCAGAGAATGTTGCTGAAATCTCAGGAAATAAATTGGCAGGTACAGTTGCAAACACATACTTAACTCAGGAATCTTACGTGTTGTCTGCTCCTAATGGTGAGGTTGGTCTCTATAAGGCTGCTATTAATGTAAGTACAGATACTTCAAACGATGGTTCTGAAGAAGCACCAAATGTGACATACGAATCATGGCTCAATAATGGTTTCAAGGCTTATCTCCCTGTTGCTAACGTAACTAATACACCTCAGGGTGCGCTCCGCTTCAACTTCGGTGGCGAAACTACAGCAATCGAATCTGTTCTTAACAATGGCGTAGATGCTAACGCTCCTATCTATGACCTCTCAGGTCGCTGCGTAAACAACGCTATTAAGGGCGGTATTTACATTCAGAACGGTAAGAAGTTTATTGTGAAGTAAGGATATAAGGTCTTAAGGTTTTGAGGTTTTAAGGTTGCCATTCGGATGGTGTTAACCTTACAACCTCAGAACTTAACCGAAGCTTAAATAACACCTATACAAAAAAATAGAATTATGAAAAAGACATATATTAACCCCCAAATGAGCGTTAACGAGTTCCAACTCGAAGGCCTCATTGCTGCATCACTTCAGATGTATTCTGACAAGACTGTAGACACATCTAACGGCGGACAGCTTACAAATAAGCAGAACAACCCCTGGAGCTCAACAAACTGGGAAAACTAACCTTCCCGCTATAAACCAAAAGGTAGGTCAGCCGTGCGTAGCTGACCTACCTTTTTTTGAATGATTGGAGGACTTCAAACAATATCTATTTTACGAATAACAAAGAGTATTTCTGTGCGTCTTGT
>CALFGU010000009.1 GCA_937877685.1 uncultured Prevotella sp. | reverse complement strand
GCTCTTTAGCACCCCCTCACCGCCAAGGCGGTCCCCTCCCCCTATAAACAGGGGGGAGAGCGCCATCCGGAGCAACTTCCTCACATAAAGAAACGGGCAGACCTAAATTTTGGTCCGCCCGTTTCTTCTTTTCTTACTGTACAAATACCTTCTTGCCATTAACAATATTTACGCCACGCTTCAGCGTCTGCTGGCGACGACCATCCAAAGAATGAATTTGGGCATTCTTTGCGTCTTGTCCATTCAGCAACACATCTGAAATATCTGTAGCATCTACTTCAACATGCTTGTTCAATACAAACATGCAGTTATTACCGTTAATGCTTAACCCACCTTCCGTTTCAGAAATGGCTACATGAACAGGCGTTTCAGACAAGGTGATTGCACCATTGTCACCCACCACGCCAAACTTCTTCGCACCCAAGTTGTATAAGTAAGTATTGCCATTCTCCTTCATTACCGTCCAACAGCAATCCTCACTTTCCTCATCTAGTGCATGCGTGTACTCCACATTCTTCAAGGCATCCCTTTCCGCATCATACACCTTAAAGTTCGTGCCCTTGCTATCGGCAATCATATAAGCCTTGCGTGACTGTAAACTATTTGCTTGAGTAACCATTTCCTTAATGTGGATAAATGCTCCCCAATTAGAATAAGCATAGTTCCAGTAGCTATCCTCTGGCACATATACTACGGCATGATTAAACGTATTCATACTGAAGCCCCCCTGGTCTATCTCTACAGCATTAGGATTTAAACATATAATTGTTCGTAATTGTAGGTGACTCCAACTACCGTAAATCCTTTTGACACTATTCCCTAATGTTATCGACTGCAAATTTGAGCAACCTGAGAAAGCATAAGACCCAATGCTATAATTACCACCTTTATAATTTGCAGGCAACACCAATTCTGTTTTATCACCTATATATGCTCGTAGATAGCATGCACCGCCTTCTTCTGTAAAAATAAAGTCATCTACTTGCTCATACCCGTTGCAAACCACTTCCGCATAGTATGCAATATATCCATAATCCGAACTACCCTTTGCGAAGGTAAAACTTGAATTATTGAATACGACTTTAAGATTATAACAATTTTGGAAAGCATAAAACCCAATGCTGGTCACACTGTTAGGAATCACTACAGATATTAAACTGGAGCAATTACGGAAAGCGCTCTCCCCAATGCTGGTCACACTGTTAGGAATCACTACGGAAGTCAAACTTGAGCAACCTGAGAATGCATGACGCGCAATGTAGGTCAAACTGTTAGGAATTACCACGGAAGTCAAACTTGAGCAACCTGAGAATGCACCTTGCAAAATGCTGGTCACACTATTAGGAATCACCACGGAAGTCAAACCTGAGCAACCATAGAAAGCGTTCTCCCCAATGCGGGTCACACTGTTAGGAATCACTACAGATGTCAAACCTGAGCATTCAAAGAAAGCATAATCCCCAATGCGGGTCACACTGTTAGGAATCTTCACAGATGTCAAACTTGAACAACCATAAAAAGCAAAAGACCCAATGCTGGTCACACTGTTAGGAATCTCCACAGAAGTCAAACCAGAGCATTCATGGAAAGCATAAGTCCCAATGCTGGTCACACTGTTAGGAATCTCTACAGAAGTCAAACTTGAACAACCTGAGAAAGTTCCCCACTCAATGCTGGTCACACTGTTAGGAATCACCACGGAAATCAGAGCAGAGCAACCATAGAAAGCATAATCCCCAATGCGGGTCACACTGTTAGGAATTACCACAGAAGTCAAAGCAGAGCAATCATAGAAAGCTCTGAACCCAATGCTAGTCACACTGTAGGTATTCCCATTATAGGTCACTGATTCGGGAATATTTACAGCACCTGAATATTCATTGGAATAAGAATTGTAGCTGTTTCCACGATAAGTCACCTCCACCGTCATATTCGTTGACGACGTAATGTTATAATAAATGCCATCGACCTCAAAGTCCTCGGCACTCACACTCACACTGCACAGCAATCCGATTACTGCCAGCAATAAAGATTTGTACTTTTTCATAATTGGAATTTTATGGTTATACACTATTTTTTGATAATCCGAATATGAATAACCTCTCAACCGAAGGGATACAAAAAAGACGTGGGGAAACTCTCGCGCTTATCTCCATCCAAGGCCTTCGCATTGCCCGCACATCAAGATAAGCAACTTAGCCAGCCCACGCCGAAGGTATTATAAACGCTGTATGCTGTCAGCCAATACTGGCTGACATGCATACGGGTATAATACACCCACGTGGACGCTTCGTTGCGAAATCTTCCAAGGCACAAAAGTTGCGAAGTTTTGAACGAGAAGATAACGTTAGAAACGTCCTTTCTGCTCCCCGTGCCACAAGGTTCACTACCTTACGCGCAGTGATGGAGCGGAAATCTATGTCTTGACTCACCCTCCCTTGGGCTGGCGAATCACTCGCAAATTTATGTAAAAAAAGTGAGGTGCGACGTGTAAACTCGTGATTTTTACCTCTCCCTTTGGCGCGTATCCAGAAATTATGGTAATTTTGCCATAAGGATATTACCAACACTCAACTCTAAGATTATGATAAAATACGCTGACTATATCCGCCGCTTAGAAATCAAAAGTTTGTGGAGCGGGCACAAACATATTGTGTGGGAACTCCGTCCGGGCGTAAATGTTCTGAGCGGAGGGAATGGCGCTGGGAAAAGCACCATACTTAACCGCATGGAGCAAGAACTGCGTACTGCCCCAACGAGCGGAGAAATATTAGGAGGCCGACATCTTGGGGTGAGCATTGACTTTTATCCCTCTGATGCAACAAGCATCCGCTATGACATCATCCGCTCTTTCGACCGCCAACTCCTGCAAGGCGACCGCTTGCGCACACTTACCGATGCGGCGGTTTCTACGGAGTTGGACTGGCAACTATATCAGCTCCAGCGTCGCTACTTAGACTATCAGGTGAATGTGGGTAACCGCATGATTCAACTCCTTACGAGTGGCGCGCCCAACGCTAAGGAAGAAGCGACGGAGGCATCGGCATATAAAACCATGTTCCTCGACCTTGTGGACGACCTTTTCTCGGAAACGGGGAAGCGTATTGACCGCACGAGCAACGAACTGAGTTTTATGCAATTCGGAGAACAACTCTCGCCCTACAAACTCTCAAGTGGCGAGAAGCAAATGCTGATTATTCTGCTCACAGCCTTAACGCAAGACCGCCAACCTTACGTTCTTTTCATGGATGAACCAGAGGCGAGCCTCCATTTCGAGTGGCAAAAGCGCCTTATTGACATGGTGCTCCAACTCAACCCCAATGTGCAAATCGTTCTTACCACCCACTCGCCCGCAGTAGTCATGAACGGCTGGGCGGATTGCGTAACGGAGATGGGTGAGATAACGATGTGAGGTTGTAAGGTCGCTTCGCTCTAAGGTTTTAAGGTTCAAGGTCGCTTCGCTTTGAGGTTGTAAGGACTTTGCAGAACGCACTCCGGACGGTCTTTCTCCTTTTTCATTTCTCCTTTCTCATTTCTTCCCTCCATGCCCTCCCTTTCCAGTTACATATCTTCCCATTACGTCCAAGCGGCAAACCGCCTGGCGGGGAAGCATGCGCGAAAGAGCATTGTGGCATACGTAGAGAGTTTTGACGATGTAGCATTTTGGAGTTCTTTGCTCCGACCTTTGGAGACGGAACAGTATTACTTCGAGGTGATGCTCCCTTCTAAGACCTCGCTTTGCAAAGGAAAGAAGATTGCACTGGCGAATCAACTCGGCCCTAATATGATTGCTTGTGTGGATGCCGATTATGATTACCTCATGCAGGGACGCACGCCCACTTCGGAGGAGGTTTGCAATTCGCCTTACGTATTCCACACGTTGGTTTACGCAATTGAGAACTACCATTGCCATGCCAGTTCGCTGCATAACGTATGCGTTTCTGCCACACTCAATGACCACCGCATCTTTGATTTTGAGGGTTTCATGCAGACGTTCTCTGAAATCATCCATCCGTTATTTGTGTGGAACTTGTGGTGTTATCGCGAGGGAAAGTTCAAGCAGTTTTCAATGGCTGACTTTTACCGCATCGTGCGCCTCCGAGACATCAACCTCTATCACCCAGAGCAGGAACTCAACGACTTGCGCCGACGCGTCAATTCAAAAATTGCGCGCTTGCAACACCAATTCCCCGAGGCCAAAAAAACTTACAAACCCCTGAAGGCGGAACTCATTGAATTGGGGGTTACTCCCGAGACGACTTATCTCTTTATGCGCGGTCACGACTTGTTGGACGGAGTTGTTTCTGTGCTTACCTCAAAAGTCTGTGACTTGCTCCGCAAAGAGCGTGAGCGAGACATTCACAAGTATGCCGAGCATGCCAAGCAAATGCAAAACGAATTGGCGTCCTATCAACACTCTGTGGCATCCGTGGATGACGTATTGAAACACCACAATGGGTATGTAACGACACCGCAATACTTGTGGGTGCAAGACCAACTGAAGCGCTTCCTTGAACAACACACACCGAAATCTCAAGAAGTCACCCCCGCCACATCCGAAGCGGAATAGGACTGATTGCACGCTTCACCATCTCATCATTTTTCCTCATCCCCTCATGAAACTCCAAACTATGACTTATAGAAAAACTCTCACCCTCCTTCTTCTCCTATTGCTTCCCTTCACCCTCTTTGCGCAGCAATCGCGGAAGCAAGAACGTAGCGCCACGCCCTTTGCTAATGCTGAATTTAAGCGTGCCAAGATTATCCAACCCTTTGGGAAATTCGTTTGGGCGGAAGCAAATATCTTTTTAAAGGATGCTTCGCTTTGCTTTGTGGAAAATGACACCATCAAAAAGGCATTTGTTGACAGGGTAATCGCCGTTCAGTTTGACTCAGCCACCTATCGCAAGGTGGAAAGTCAGCAAATGGGTCTCGTTGTTGCTGAAAAGGGATACAACTGTCTCGTTCGCGTGCGCACCATTGACATGAAGCAATACACAGAAGAGCATGACGGCACACAGAATGCCGGTTACCTTGAATTTGACGGCATCGGACGCATGCAAAATGAGTTTATTGACCTCCATAATGAAGCCTTTCTCGAAAAGGGTTTCCCCGTGAAAGACAAGTATTACTTCATCATCAAAGGCAAATGCGTAGTGGCCAACGAAAGTCACGTGGAGCGCGAAATCAGCAAGCAACACATGGACGACTTCAAGAAACTCATGCGCGACCAATGGTGGAGCTGGCGCGACGAAGAGTCCCTCAAGATGCTCCTTGAATTTCTCCCTTAAACGTCCAACGAAGTGTGGCGAGAATCCCCCTTTCTCGTCCGCTCCTTTGCCCCTCTGCTACACATCAAACCCTAATAGTGGAGGCAACCTCAATCATCAAGGTTGCCTCCACTTTCTTTTTTACCCCTCTAACAAGCCCAAACACCCCAAGAATTATCCCGCCAAAAACAAATCCTATTTTAGTCAAAACTAATAGTAAGTTAGCGCGCCTTATAAGTGACTTAAGGCGCAGAAAGTAAGAAATAAGAATGACTACTAGAATAGTCGTGACGTTTGCGAGAAAAGGTGCGCCTATTAACTGACTTCCCCACGCTCCCCGTAAAGAGTCACGCACACTAACTTGACACGCTCATTTAAATAAGAGCACAAAAAAAGCCGACGCATGAGCGTCGGCTTCATTTATATTACTTCTAAGTGAAGTTCAGATTAGAGCTGGGGACCAGCAGCTACGAGAGCCTGACCAGCTGCGCTACCTGCTGTGTACTTCACGAAGTTCTTCTGGAAGCGAGCAGCGAGGTCCTTAGCCTTTTCTTCCCACTTGCAAGCACATTCGTAAGTGTCGCGGGGGTCAAGGATGTTAGGATCTACGCCAGGAAGCGCTGTGGGAACAGTGAAGTTGAAGATAGAACCGTCGAGGATAGCGTCGATGATACCACGAGTATCCTTGATAGTGATGCGCTTGCCAGTACCGTTCCAACCAGTGTTTACGAGGAACGCCTTAGCGTTGTGCTGGTTCATCTTCTTCACGAGTTCTTCTGCATACTTAGTGGGGTGGAGTTCAAGGAACGCCTGACCGAAGCAAGCTGAGAATGTGGGAGTGGGTTCAGTGATACCGCGTTCAGTACCTGCGAGCTTTGCTGTGAAACCAGAAAGGAAGTAGTACTGAGTCTGTTCGGGATCAAGGATAGATACGGGAGGAAGAACACCGAATGCGTCAGCTGAAAGGAAGATTACGTTCTTAGCGTGACCTGCAGCAGAAACGGGCTTAACGATGTTGTCGATGTGGTTAATAGGATAAGATACGCGAGTATTTTCAGTTACGCTCTTATCGTTGAAATCGATCTTACCGTTTGCGTCAACTGTAACGTTTTCGAGGAGTGCGTTACGACGGATTGCCTTGTAGATATCGGGTTCGCTTTCCTTGTCGAGACCAATAACCTTAGCGTAGCAACCACCTTCGAAGTTGAAGATACCGTTGTCGTCCCATCCGTGTTCGTCGTCACCAATGAGCATACGCTTGGGGTCAGTAGAGAGAGTTGTCTTACCAGTACCTGAAAGACCGAAGAAGATTGCTGTTTCGTTCTTTTCGTTGGTGTTAGCAGAACAGTGCATTGAAGCGATACCCTTGAGGGGGAGGTAGTAGTTCATCATAGAGAACATACCCTTCTTCATTTCACCACCGTACCAAGTGTTGATGATTACCTGTTCGCGGCTAGTAATGTTGAACGCTACGCAAGTTTCAGAGTTGATACCGAGTTCCTTGTAGTTTTCAACCTTAGCCTTAGACGCGTTGTAAACAACGAAGTCAGGTTCGAAGTTAGCGAGTTCTTCAGCAGTGGGTTGGATGAACATGTTAGTTACGAAGTGTGCCTGCCAAGCTACTTCCATGATGAAGCGTACAGACATACGAGTGTCAGCATTAGCACCGCAGAAGCAGTCAACTACGAAGAGGCGCTTGTTAGAAAGACATTCCTTAGCGATGTCCTTGAGCTGAGCCCAAGCTTCTTCAGTGATAGGCTTGTTGTCGTTCTTATAGTCATCAGAAGTCCACCATACTGTGTCCTTAGAGTTTGCGTCCATAACGATGAACTTGTCCTTAGGTGAACGACCAGTGTAGATACCAGTCATTACGTTCACTGTGTCGAGTTCAGTGTTCTGACCCTTTTCGTAGCCTTCGAGGCTAGCCTTTGTTTCTTCTGCGAAGAGAACTTCGTAAGAGGGGTTGTGGACAATTTCAGTAACACCGGTAATACCGTGTTTGCTCAAATCCAATGTTGCCATAAGTAATTAAAGTTTATAAATGGTAAATTGTAATTAGTTAGCTGTGCGTAATTGTGAGAGGAAAGTGCGTTAACACCTTTCTCACCGCGAAGCAAATTTACGAATTTCCCCGAAGAGCAAAAAAATTTTAGCACTTTGTTTTTGAGAAATTCTTTCTTTTACGAGAAAATATGTTTTTTTGAACTTGGCGACTCTGAAAATGCTACTCTCGCCTGTCACTTTCTTTGTTTAACCGCACTTTTTGTGCATGCAATGGGAGATGTACATTTGCTGCTCCAACTTTCTGAACACGCCATCTCAAATACGCAAAAAAGTTCCTCACTTCATTCAAATTCTATTACTCTTAATTTAAACTAAGTGAGGAACTTTTTTTCACACTGTTTTACGCGCGGATTTTTCTTAACGCTCTACGGGCACAACATGCTTTCCGTAACTCAACTTATAGAGTTCGAAGAAGGGCACATGCTGATTGAGGCGCACGACAAAGTCTTTGTAATCGCGGCGTGTCTGCACAGTCCAACCTGCTTCGGCTACGGCGATGAGGCGGGGGAAGGTGAGGTATTCCAACGTCTCATTGTCGAACACATATTCCGTCCAGAAGTTTGCCTGCACACCCTTGTAGCGGGGAAGGAGCGACTTATCTATACCATTGGCGGGGATGTAGGCATACACACGTTCCAAAGTTTCATGACCGTATCCCTGCGAACGGGGTTCGTTGGGGTCAGTGCTCTGA
>CALFGU010000008.1 GCA_937877685.1 uncultured Prevotella sp. | reverse complement strand
CGTTGACGAGAATGGATATGCCGTCATTGCGGATTTGAAGCTGAACGGGGTTGTTCTCTTGACCAAGCGTTATTGTGCCGCCCGACATCTGAATGTAACTGTAAATGGTGTCAAACTGTCCATTTATAGCAGACGATTGGTCATTCAGTAGGTTGTTAAAAGCAATGGTTATGTCTGTGGATGTTTGAGAAATCTGTGAACTAACCGTCCCAATCAGCCCGTCTACAGTATCATCATCGTAATACTCTGTTGCGACGGTTGACAGGATTTCATTTTGCATCTGCTGAATAAGCGCACTTGTTTCAGTTCGCAGACCCGATACTCCCGCATTGCTCTCCTCGCTTACTTGCTGAATGGTTGAAGCAAGCTGATTGATAGCCCTTACGGTGTCAGCAGTATCCGCATACTCCTTGTTCCCCGTACTGGAAAGTACGGCAACCGCTTGAGAGGAAGTCCCGCACATGATAACCGTTGTGAACGAAACTCCTTGGCTGTCTGTTACCGTGACTATATCTCCCGCTCTGAAGGGGTTCTCTCGCGGGAACATGGATACTTGAAACGGCCTGTAAACGCTGACCATGTTGGAGAAGATGTTCTCTGCCACACCCGAAAAGAGATATTCGGGAGCGTTGGTCAGAAGCAGATTGTCCCTAATGTGAAGAGTGTTTCCGCTGTTTACGCCAACGGGATAGATGTAAGCATCGTTCTCAACGCCCGGTTGGTGAACCGCTACACGCGCAAGAGCAGTTGTTTGATAGTTTGCGTAATCAAGGCCGCCCTGTTTGTAGGCGTACTGGTCAGTTCCCGAAGACGGGTTAATCGTGTAAGGCGAAGCTGTGTACCAATCGAAATAGAGATTGCCGTCCGTGTGGCATCGCACAAAGCAACACGCCATCTCTGCCGCGTATGAAAGAATATCTCGGCACAGAAGACCGTCAGCATAAAAGGCATTGACCGTTTCGGTCGAAAGAGGCCAAGCCGACACGCCAAGCGTGACTCCCGCTACTGTGCAAGCCGCCGATACGATGTCATAAACCGTCATGGGGAAGTTTGCTTGGTTGGCCTTGAGCCAATCAGAGAACCCCGCATTAAGGTTTTGTGCGGCATCGTAGGCCGTAATCTTGTAGCTGTTCTTTGTCTGAATAATCGGCTTGGCATAGAACTTGCCGATTAGGACTTGTTCGCCGTCAGAAGTGATTTGATA
>CALFGU010000007.1 GCA_937877685.1 uncultured Prevotella sp. | reverse complement strand
GCGGCTATGTCCGGCGGGTCGTGGGATTGGACGATTACACAAGCAGATATGGAGGAAGAAGCATGAGCATCTTAATCAAGGGCATGCAGATGCCGAAAAACTGTTGTCAATGCCCTGTCAACATGGACATCTGCAAGCGTGGGTACAAGTATCTGCTTAAACACCCGGAACTGTATGACAACCGGGCAGACGATTGTCCTCTCATCCCCGTCCCGGAGCATGGGGGGTTGGTTGATGCGGATGCGTATCGTGCGGAGATGAAAAAGCGGCAAGATGCTTGTGCGGAATGGCGCGATGAAATCAAAAGCGGAGGCGGTTATGGTACTGAGCTGTTTTATCGTGCAGAGGGGTTTCTTGGTGCAATGTGCGAAGCGAAATTAACGCTCGACAAGATGCCCACCATCATCCCGGCAGATAAGGGGGACGCATGATGGCTTACATCCGAGTATGCGACCTATGCGGCAAACCGCTTCAAAGCACCGGCAAAAAATATCGCATCAAGAAACTGTGGGTTTCTTGGTATGAAAGCGGCTGGGTAACGATAGAGGCGCATGACGAGTGCATTGAGAAACTGCTGAACGCTTTGGACGATCAGCGCGAGGCAGATAAGGAGGGAGAGGGATGAAACGGATACTGATTGTACTTGTGATTGTGACTCTTTTCTTGTGCGGTTGTGGCAAAAAGGAAACGGAAGAAACGCAACAAAGGTTTGCCATTGAGTCTCAACAATCGTTTGGCCCGTGGGGGAGTCTCAGCATAATCCGTGACACGGAAACCGGAAAAGCATATCTGTTCGCACACAGCGGATATGCAGGAGGGTTGACGATATTGGAGGAGGGAGAGGGATGAGCGTATGGTATCCATGCGTGTACTGCACCGAGGATTTGAAATGCGCCAAGTACAGCGATGATGAAGTCACTTCCTACTGCTTGCTTGGGCCATGTCACGATGAAACCAAAAGTAACGCCGACCGCATCCGGGGAATGAGCGATGAGAAACTGGCAGAGTGGATTTTGCGTGAGCCGTTCGCTGGGTTCTTTTCTGTCTGTCCTCCGGGGACGATAGAAGGAGCGGATTGCCCAACAAGCCCATGCGAACAGTGCTGGCTGGATTGGCTCAAAAGCCCTGTGGAGGAGGTAGACAATGGAACTTAAACCTTGCCCGTTCTGCGGAGGAATTGCAAGAGTATATTGCCGTGATGGTGTGAGGATTAAATGCTCAAAATGCGGTTGTGAAACGCCAGTGCGAAGCGACAGCCCCGGCGAATGGTGGGAAAACGGCAGAACAAACGCACTTGATGTGGTTATCCGTGAGTGGAATTGTGAGCGCATGGCTGGTGATGGGTGGACATACAGGCAACACCATTGTTCTTTGTGCGGTTTTCAATCTATCGCCTGTTCGCATTACGCCTACTGCCCAAACTGTGGGGCTGACATGAAGGCAGAGGAGTGTGAGTGATGGGTAGCTACAAGCTGGTTATCCCGCCAATGACAATACACTTCTGCGAAAAATACCCAATGCGAAAGAAACCAGTTATGGCTGTCAGCTTTGATGGCGAAAACGCCATGTACAAGGCGGCATCGTTCAACGATGAAAAGACAATGCGCTGGTTCATCGAATGCCTTGACGATGCGCTGAAACAGGCAAACGTGAAAAGATTCCCGGCAAAGGAGGTGGATGGATGCTGATGTGTTGTCTTTCTTGTGCCAAAGTTGATTGGTGCAAACAGGCAGACCGGGTGGAAGATTTTTGCATCAACCACGAAGAACGCCCAATGACCAACGCCGACAAATTTCGCGCCCGGTGTGGCGCAGAAGAAGGTGAGATAACAGAAGACTATATCAAGCGAAAGGCGGTACTTGACCTTGTGGATAGCGGAAAGCTAATCAGCAACGATAACTACGACAAGGTGCGGAGGATGATAGAGGACATCCCGGCAGAGGATGTAGTACCGAGAACGAACGAGGAGGTGAAAACCGATTAGCTGTCCAGATGTTGATACTATTAAGACGCTGTTGGGCGATGGGAAGAGCATGGCTGAAATTGGCAGAATGTATGGAGTAAGCCGACAAAACATATACAACAAACTTAAAGCCGCAGAAAAAAAGAAAGGCCAAACGGCAGACGGGCGCATACCGCTCGACCTTCGGCATTACAACAGCATAGAGATTGACCCGGAAACCGGGTACGCCGTTGCTATTATCGGTGACAACAAGAACATCGTTGGGCGCATGGGCGATGCAAAGGTCACGCAGTTTGTCAATTACCATATAGACATGATGGGTATGCGGCAGGGATGCGATAAGAGAAACGTAGAAGACCTTTACAACCGCTTTTATCGTTACTTGCAGTACTGTTCAGAACACGGTGTCGTGCCGAACAACATGAACGCATACTTTGCCATTGGAATCTCCCGGCAGGATGTGTCCGCGTGGAAGAACGGAGTGACTGGCACACCAGAACACAAGGCATTTGCCGAAACGCTCACATCGTTCTTTGCCTCCGTCCACGAACAGGGCGCGACAGACGGGGTGCTGAATCCCATCAGCGCGATGTTCTGGCAGAAAGCCCATGATAACTTGATAGAAGCCTCCAAGTTGGAGGTCGTGCGGGATGACCCGCTAGGGGACAAGAGAAGCGCGGAGGATATCGCAAAGGCGTATACGGAGGTGCAGTTGCCGGACTGAACGTAGAAGCATCCGAATAAGAGAATAAAAAAGAGCCGGGGCATTTACCCCGGCTCAATAGAAAGGACATCGTTGCGACATTGGATAAGTAATTTGTGAAAGAGGTAATGAGATGGCAGAAGCCGACTACTTTGACGGCAAGGTTGAGTTCTTCGGTTATGAAGTTCCCATGAGCGTGGTGGAGTGTGCAGACCACACATGGAACGAAAACAGTTATAGTTTGCGTTCCATCTCTGCTAACGGCAAGTGCGAGTTTGACAAATGCACCTATCAAATGGAACTGTATGCTGTCTATGAGGACGGCAAGAAAGAACTTGTCATCCTCGCCAACAGCACAGGAGAAGCGAAGCCAAAACAACAACCCCATCGATTTTGAGGGGGAGAAAGGATGAATTATGGACAACATCGCAATCGGCATCGTAACCAAGTACATCTTGGAGCATTTGGACAAGTCTGACCCTACGCCGAAGTTTGAAGTGTTCACCGTCTGGAAGTCCAAAATCTTACAGAACTGGAAGTATCTGCTGTCCTCAACCCTGTTTGACGGTATGTACTACGAGCTGACCTTCAATGGCGATAAGGGCGTGTGGTATCTCGATGCGTACAAGAAGTTTGAGAACCGGGTGGTGGAGTTGTGACAGGGTACGACAAAATTACAGAAGCAATTCCCAAGCCCCGCGAGATGACCGTAGAAGCCCTTGCAGAGCATCTTAAAGAGATAGGCAAGGCAATCATAGCGGACGCGGAACATCTCGCTGTGGACACGCATAATCTGTTTAGGGTGCATATAGAAGCTGATGTCGCGCCCAATGACGAAGTGACGAGTCTGTCCTATCGTCTTGACAGATACGCAGACCCACGCATCCGCAAGAACGCAAAACCCAAATAAGGGCAACAAAAAAGCCCAGAAGCAATTTGCTTCTGGGCTTGATTGTATCATGTGATGATTTGTTTTACTGATTCCAAAGTTCGTCCGCAAGGTCTTCAAACCATGCGTTGACCTCTTCGGCAGTCATTCCGTCGCGGTGTTCAAACCCGCGCAAGGAATATGTCCCATCGTCCTGCTCAATAATTTTAATGGGGTCGCATTCGTTGTAAATTGCTTCTGCCTTATCAGACAGAACAAGGTTTGTTTTTTCGTTGCCGTATACTTTCATAACGTTCTCCTTTCAAACTTGCAACTAACTTGCAACTAACTTGCAACTTACGCACTCATCTTGGATTTTGCCTGTTCCATATCAAACTGCGCCTTGCCCATCCGGGACTCCGCAGAATGAATCTGATTGTCGAGGGTCATGATTTTGCTCTGGTACTTCTCCCACTCCTTACTCATCGGGGTGCAAGCAGTCTGCTTCGCCTTGTAGTTGTCCTGCATCGCGTAGAGGTTTTCCAGACGGTCATGCAGATAGTCAATGTCGGACTGCGCCTTGCTCATGCAGTACCCCAACTTGGCAATGGCCTCTTCGTGCTTCGCCAACTGCTGTGCTTGACGCTCCTGCTCTCTGGCCTGTCGCGCCTGTTCGACCGCCATCATCCTTTGCTCCCGCGCCCAAGCCTTGGCATCGGCCTCCATGCGCTTGATTGCCACGCGCTGTTCTGCCTGTCTGCGCTTGATGCGCTCTACCTCTTCCTGTCTGCGCTTCTCCTTGGCGTCGGCAGAAAGGGAGGAGAGCAACTTGCCGATGATGAAGAGTCCTGCGATTATGATAACTCCTGCCATGTTATTCCTCCTTGTGATGTTCGATGTACTCGCGTAGTGCGGCCTTTATAATCGCACTCTTATTCTTTCCTTCCAGAAAGTCAATTACATCTTGGTCGTTGTTGCCGTTCTCTGTTGCTCTGAACAGCTTGAACGCAACAAAAACCATGTATTCCTTGTCCCAATCCTTTTTCCGCTGACTGTCCTTTGCCACGATAGAAACCACCTTTTCAAAAGTTGATTTCATTCTATCACTCCTTTTCGTTTTGTTCAATTCCATTTTCGCAGAACGGGCATTGCCGCCTTGCCCGTTGCCTTCACTCTTTAATCGTGGCGGTTTATTGCTCTTTTCCGTATCTGCCCGTTCCGATGGACTTCGCCGCTAATCTGTTTTTCTCCGGGTGTGCCGGGTCACCCGCCGCGTTCTCCCCGCCGGGTTGATGCCTCTACATCTTCGGTTGCTTCCTCCCGTTGTTCGGGCTGTTACTGTGACTATCCGCTTTTTTGTTTGGGATAGGGCTTGTTAAGGCACAAACCCTTGAGGCAGAAAGCTGTTATCATGCGGAAAACTGCTCACCATTTACCATGGTGTATGTTACTCTCCCGTTGTCAACGCTAATTGCAGAAACAAAGTCCATCCAAATATCGTCAATAACAAGTTCCGCTTTTGAAAGCTTGTTGAACGGCGTGAACATCGTTTCTTTCTTCACTTCCCACAATTTCTTGAAAATATCCATCTGTGTGTTATCTCTCCCTTTTCTTGAATTTTGAGCAATAATGCCCGTTAAAACGGACAATCGCAGAAGGCAATTATCCGCTTTGGCTGACATTATCAGCAAATGCCGTTTTCCCGAAACTCGCGCAGAAGGCCGTAACGCTTGCCCATGCGTTCAAACCATTCTCCGATTTCAAAGAGTTCAGAATAGCTGAAGCAATAATCATTCTGTGCGGATTGATAGTCTATCGCGGCGTTCCTCACGCTTTCTTTTCTTTCGGCGTAGGTTTTCCCGTATGCGTGAAAAGAAATGACCGAAACAATTTCCGTATCGGGGCAGAAAGTGTCCTTGAAATACGCTTCGCGTCCGTTATCGTTTTCGTAGTAAATCCCGCCGCCGTTTTCTCCCACCATAGCGTTTTTAATGTGTGCAAAAAACATTGTTATTTCCCCTTTCAAATTTTTGTGCCCTTCGGCATGGAATGGGGCTTTTGTTGTTTATCGGTAAAACCCTTTAGAAAAGCCGATTGCATACGCAGAAATACGCAGAAAAACTTATTCTCGGTTAAATTTTTTCATATTCTTTCACAAGAAGCGCGGTATTTTCACATTCTTTGTGTAGCTCAATCCAATGAAGAACAGTTTGTCGAAAATTAATCTTTAAATCTTCTGGCATGTTTTTTTCTCTTTGCTCTTTGCATACTTTCACAAGGCGCAGAACATGATTTTTCTCATATTCTACGGCGTCAAAAGGTTCTTCGCCCCGAATGTATGCGCGCGCCTGTTCATAAGTTAAAGGTTTTCTTTTCAATGTAATAATTCCCCTTTTCATAATGTTTTAGCTGTTTTCAGCTTTGGAATAGGGCTTTTTTACAGAAAACCCTTTAGAAAACTGTTGTTGTTCAGATTGCGCGGAAAGTACCACAAGAGAAAGCAGAAAGAGCCGCCAGCGCGTCACCAACAGAACAATAGACAGAAACAAAGTAAACATTGTCGTTATCGTAATCAGCCGAAACAATCAGCTTGTACCCCGTTTCCGGCGCGCCGCCGTAATAGGCCGGGCCGATATGCTTTTCAATTTTCGCGGTATTGTGAAAATCGTCTTTCAGCGTCTTTACTAACATGATTTCTTTTCCCCTTTTTATAATGTTTTTGACTGCTTTTCGGCAATCATACAGAAACACAAGTTTTGTGTCCCTGTATCAGCGCCGAAACGCTGATTTGTTACGCTTTTAGATAAAGCGCGGGAAATGCTTTTCCGATTTGCTCATAGCTGGTTGCAATAAACGGTTTAGCGCAAAACGATTCAATTCCGGCGTTTATCGCGCAGAAAATAGCGTCAATGTCATACTTCCCCGGCTTATAGTCATAGCCGAGCGCGTACATTCTTACGCACCAATGCGCGGCCTCTTGCCAAGTGCTAAAACTGCCGCCAACGATGCAGTCACGATAAGCAGAAACAAGGTTATATGCTATTTTCTGTTCTGCCGTGCATACTTCACTCGGAATATTGTGGATTTTATGATACTTCATCGTAATAACTCCCCTTTTCATAATTTTTCGGTTTAATAACCGTGAAAGCGCACAAGCTGTTTTTTCTTGTGCGCTTTGGCTGTTATTAATCCTCGCTTTCTTCCTCTTCTTCCTGCTCTTCATTCTCTTCTTTCCATTCGTCAAATTCTTTTTGGCTGTTAAACCAGTATTCCCCGCTTCTTGCTTTCATGAGCGTTTCAAAATTATCCCATCCAAGCCATTCAGCTATTGTGTCATCCTCAAACCAAAAGAAATCGTTTAATTCTGTTTCGCTCATTTCATCATAGCCGGAATTTTCAATCGCGGACAGAATGGTATTGACTTCCGAATCGAGCAGATATTTCACAGTATCTTTTGCACCGCTCCAGAAGTCAAAGTCATGGCAATAATTGACTTCTTTGTAAACTTTCATTGTTTTATATTTCCTTTCCCTTTTCAGATTTTCGGGCTTGCTACCCGTGAAAGCCGTTAAACCGTAGAAGCTTAGCGGCTTTGGCTAATAGCAAGTTTAATCTTCATTCGCGTTGCAGGGGATATCCGTCAACACATAATCCCAACTTGTACCAAAATGCGTAACGCCCCAAACATACATATCCAACTTTTCGTTGTAATACACAATTTCGTTAAACTCTTCAAGAATACGCGCCCCGTTATCAGAAACAATATAATACTGATATACTTCATCCTGATACTCTTGTTCTTCTTCAAGCTCTTCAATTTTGCTTTCAAGCTCTTCAATCTCTTCGGCGTTTTCTTCTTCGTCAAGCTCTTCAATCTGTTCGCGGATTTTGTCAATCTCTTCGGAATTGTCCACAAAGCCGCTTTCCTGTTCCCAATATCCTATATCATAAGTGTTCGGGATAATATCATTATTGAGAATAGCGTCAAACGCCTTTGCAAGCGTTCCATAATCAACAAAGCCGTGTTCCTGCCCGTATCTACTGATTTCGTTACCGTAAAAAGACTTTCCAAACATTTTCTTTTTCCCCTTTCAAATTTAATTGTTCAAGCGTTTTGCGCTTGTTTGAATGTTGGCATATATCCAGCACTCAAACAAACGGGAAAAGTCTTTCGGCCTTGCCCCGCTTGCTTTGTGAAAAGGAAAAAGGGAATATACCAGATTGTTTCGTTCGCTTTTGTAGCCGCTCCCGTTCTGGTTCGCGGCGTTCGGCCTTTGGCCGACACTATTTCACGTTGTCCACAATCCGGGGGACTTTTCCGGCAATCCCCATGCCGCTATATTTTCAAGGTACATATTGCAAGTTTTACGGCCTTGCAACGCTCTTTCCGTTTCCTGTTTACTTCCTCTTTCTGGTAACATATTATCACGGGGTTTAACCATTGTCAATGGGTTTAACCACATTTTTTATGGTTAAACCACGTTTCTATGTTTTGCACAATTTATTTATAATTCTTTTGTGCATTATCACATATTTATTCCGCGACCGCATACAATCAAGCATGGGCGGCTTTTACGCGGTTTATATATTTATATGTGTATGTACTATTTACGGGCCTGTAACGCGTTTGCTGGATAAACAGGGAATTATATAATCTTTGCCGGATATCATCTTGTATTAAGATTGTATACAATTAATTCGTGGGCGAACTAACCCCCGCGCCTTGCCGTGACAGGGCAAAATCCCCGGTACACAAAACGTGCATTTTGCCGTGCTCAAGTACACGATATGTGTACTCGTTAGCACTCTTTGGCATAGACTGCTAAAAACAGGGGTATGTTTACAAGTAGTAATCACGATAAAGGACATATTTATGGTAAAGTGTCGGGGAATTGGCTGTTTTGCGTCAAAATAATTGAACAAAATTAATATTTTGTTTAATTGTGGGGCAAATACCCCACCCCGGGGGTATACAGAGAGTAATTTTGGGGGCGGGGTAACCCCTCCAAATATCCGAAACAACAAAAAAGACCTCTTCTTCGTGCCTCTCCAGACTCCACCCACCTACCTAAAATTCTACCTATTCCTGCAACCGTGGTTGCAGAGAAAAAAATCCGAAAAAACAAAAAAAGAGCCTTTGAAGCCCCAAAAACAACCGAAAAGTGCAACCGAAGGGGCAAAAACAGGGCTTCGGTAACGCTTCGGTTGCACCCTTGGTAACACCCTCAAAGCATTGATATTCCTACATTTTTTATTATTCTGCAACCGTGCAACCGAGAAAAAGGGTATATATTGCAGAAAAACGCCGTAGAAAAGAATAGGAAAATACGGTTGCAACGGTTGCACGGTTACAAATGGGGGTTGCGGAGGGTGGTGGAGAGAGGGGTGAGGAGAGGTGGGGAGATGAGCGGAGGGAGGGTTACATAATGACAACTTGGAATTGGGGAGGTGGGGTGGTAAGATGGGGGAGGTGAAGAGAGGTGAGGGGATGGACTACGAAAAAGTAATCAAGGCGGCGTTGGCGAGGGACACGCCGGAGTCGTTGTGGGACGCTTTCGATGTGGCGCGGGAGTTGGAGTTGGTGGGGTCGGTGGTTGTCGAAGGTGTTGGCGTTCGCGACCGAGGCACTACCGTGTACAATCAAGAGAACTTCACGCACGCACATGAATATAGCAAAGCCATCCGAGCGGCGGCGAACAAGATGGTGCGGGACGGGGTGGACACGGAGAGGACGCTCGACTTGTACTACAAGACGCATCTGTTTGATGCCCCCCACTTTTTCGATTCGTTTTGCATTTATATCGAGAAAGACCGTTCGCCGGAGAAGCAGTTCTATTTGCCAAGGCGAAAACAGCTTATGCGGGTGGCGAACGGGATACAGATGCTTGAGGAGGGAAAACTGCACACGTTGGGGGTGAGCCTCGCACCCGGCGTAGGAAAGACCACCATCGCGGAGTTTGGGTTGGCGTGGACTTGCGGACGGAATCCGTTTCTGGGTAATCTGATAGGTTCGCACAATAATTCGTTCCTTACGGGGGTATATGGTGAGATGTTACGCATCTTTGACCCCCTTGGCGAGTATTGTTGGGGCGATGTGTTCCCCGGCCTGTCGGTAATTGCCACGAACGCGAAAGACCTCATGATTGGCATAGGGTATGATAAAGCCGATGACATGAGGTTCAAGACCTTGCAATGCGGCGGGTCGTTGGGCAGTCAGCTTGCCGGACGGGTTAGAGCATCCAACTGGTTGTATCTGGATGACCCGGTAGACTCGATTGAAACGGCGATGAGCCGGGAGAGGTTGGATAAACTGTGGCAGACGGTGTACACCGACTTCTTCCAGAGGGCGATAGGCAACCGGGTAAAGCGTCTGGTCATCGGCACACGGTGGAGTCTTGCCGACCCGATTGGTAGGTTGGAGGAGTACTACTCCGATGACCCCGGCGCGTTGTTCATCCGAGAGCCTGTTCTGGACGAGAACGATGAAAGCCGCTTCAACTACCCGTATGGGCTTGGGTATACGACAGAGGCGTTGCACAAACAGCGCGAGATGATGGACGAACCGTCATGGCTTGCCCTGTATCAGCAACAGCCGATTGAGCGGGAAGGTCAGTTGTACGACCCGTCCGAACTGCGGCGGTACTTTGAACTGCCAGACAAAGAGCCGGATGCGGTTCTGGCAATCTGCGACACGAAAGAGCAAGGCGCGGACTACTGCGTTTGCCCCATTTTTTACCAGTACGGGTCTGACTTCTACATGGACGCTATCATATGCGACAACGGCAAGGTAGAGGTTGTGCAGGATAGGGTCGCGAACCTTCTGGTGGAGCGCAAGGTGAAGATGTGCCGGATAGAGTCGAACCGGGGCGGTACGCTGTTCGCACAGAATGTCCAGAAGCGCGTGAAGGAACTGGGCGGTCTGACGAACATCACGACCAAGTGGACGCAATCTGCCAAGGAAACCCGAATCCAAGTAAACAGCGCACTCGTTAAAGCGCACGTTCTATTCAAGGACGAGAGCCTATACGCCAAAGACCGGGAGTACCGTGACGCTATGACGCAGTTGACCACCTACTCCATGATGGGTCGGAACAAGCACGATGACGTACCCGATACGCTTGCGATGTTTGTGGACTGGCAGATGACGGATAGGGCGAACGTGGTGACTGTCATGAAGAGGCCGTTCTGACTGGTTAACACTTTGCCAACTTGGTTTTAACCACAAAATATGGTATAATTCGCTTGTACAAAGTACGAGATAGGGGGATGCGAGGGGAAAGCCCTTGACCGACCTTGGCGCGTTGACCTCCCTCGCGCCTAAAGAACTGACCGCACGGGGCTTATCCTTTCACCCGTGTCGAGTGCCTAACAGAGTTGATATAAAAGTCCCGGCATGGAGTGGCAACCTAAACCGGGCATTTTTATAGTCGAGTGGTGTAACGGTAGCACACAAGGCTTTGACCCTTGGGGCGTAGGCTCGACACCTACCTTGACCGCCAAACGGTCTGACATAGCGTTAGAGGGAAAAGGCAAGAACGAGGGTTGGGGGCTTGCTTATGAAGGGTTCGCATGAAGGTAGTTAAAGCTGATTTACCATCGAGTCTGGAAAAGGCAGAGATAGTCATAATTGCCGACTGGCATTGGAGTGACCCACAGAGCAACCACGGGCGCATTTTGCAGGATATCGAGTACATCGACTCGCACGACAACTGCTACTGCGTGTTGAACGGAGATATCATGAACTGCGCCATCAAATCGGCGGTGAGTGACACCTACGGTGATACGCTCTCCCCGATGGAGGAACTCCGGCAATGCACGAAGTTGTTTGAGCCGCTTGTGAGGAAGGGGAAAGTCCTCTGCGTGACCCCCGGCAATCACGAACGGCGGCACTACAAGACCAACGGCATAGACATCACCGAACTGATGTGCCGTCAGCTTGGCATCGAAGACAGATACTCCCCCACTTCGGCGTTAGTGTTCATCCGGCTTGGCGAACAAAACGGCAAGTTCCACGGGCGCAAGGTGCTTTACACCATGTATGTGACCCATGGGAACGGAGGAGGCCGAAAAGAGGGCGGCAAGATACAGAGGTTGGTTGACCTCGCCACCATCGTTGATGCTGACATCTACGTTGTGGGGCACACCCACCTCCCGGCGTTGCTGAAAGACAGCTTTGCCCGTCCGTGTCCGGCGAACAGTTCCGTTGCCTACGGTACGCGACTGTTTGTGAACACCTCCGCAAAGATGGAGTACGGCGGGTACGGCGAGGTCATGAGCCTCAAGCCGACTTGCATGGACACGCCGATTATCCACCTTTCCGGCACACACAAGGAAATGAGGGCGATGCTGTGATGCCCAAACAAGTGATAGAGGCGATTGAAGCGGTCATCAAGACTGGCAAGGACGCAATCGTTAAGAAAGAGCGCGGCAAGTGGGTCGTGCTTGAATCCGGGCGAAGACTGGTTTATAAAGAGCCTTAAACATAAAGAAACCCCACGGCAACCGGGCTGTGGGAAGAGCCAATCGGGGCTAAAACGAAGTGAACTTCGTTTTAGCCTCTTTTTATTTTTAATGGGGTGAGAAGTTGGCAGACGATTATGTTTTCACAACTTGCGACTGGTTGTACGGCAGACGGGACATCTATACCGCCAACGAGGTTCTGACAAAAGAGAATGTTCTGACGGAAGTCAACTACGCCCTTGGTTTCCATTTCCGCAACGTATTTGAGGAGCAGTACCTCTACTGGTATCGGCGTGGTTTTCAGCCCATCATCAACCGCACGAAAGAGCGCAACGAGTTCATTCTGAACAAGGTAGCGGTAAATATCGCGCAGGAGATTACGGACTTTAAGAACGGGTATTTCTTGCAAGAGCCGTGTTTCTACGTTTCGCGCAAGAGCGGCAAAAAGGGCAAAGTCGATAAGCTGAACGAGTATCTGTACAGAAGCGGAAAGCAATCTGCCGACAACATCCTCGCCGACTGGTTTCACATGGTCGGAAAGGCGGCTCTGTATGTAGAGCCTACCGACAGCAACGATATCCCACTCCGGGCATACGCGCTCGACCCACGCTCTGCGTTCGTGGTCAAGTCGTTCAAACCGGGCAACCGACCCGTGTATGGCGTGAACGTGGTCATCGCCGATGAAACCATGTTCATCGATGTCTACACCGAGGAGCAGATATTCCGTTTGAAGGGTTCGTACCTTGGTCTTTCCACTACGAACGATGACCTTGGCAGACCCATGTACCAGACGATGGCAAACGAGGTTCTGAAAGTAGAGCCAAACCTCCTCCGGCACATCCCGATTATCGAGTATCGATACAACTCTGTGAACATGGGCGCATTTGAGGGCGTGTGTAGCGTTCTCGATGCCATCAATCAAGTGCAGAGTGACCGCGTTGACGGCGTAGACCAATTCATTCAGAGCATTGCCATTGCGGTGAACTGCGAGTTCCCGGAAGAAACCACGATTGAGAACATCAAGAAAGCCGGGATGATTGCCCTCCGCTCCGTTGGAGAGAACAAGGCCGACTTCAAGATTCTGACCGAGGAACTGAACCAAGACCAGACGCAGACCCTTGTTGACAACCTATACGACCA
>CALFGU010000006.1 GCA_937877685.1 uncultured Prevotella sp. | reverse complement strand
CCCATGATTACGGTGTGCCCTGAAGTCAATTCCTTGAAACGGCGCAAGTCGCTACTGAGGCGGTAAAGCAAACGATTTTCAAAACCAATGGCATTGTTCTCTGCCAAAGCGCAAATGATGTTGACCATATATAGAATGTGATTTTTAGAGGGTGAATAAGGGGAGGGGGAGTGGTTATTTCTCGCCCTCCTGTTTTATTTTAATTGTGAACTTTGGCATAACGGCATCGTTTGTGATTAGCAAAACGGCGCGTTTCCCGCGTTTGCGCCCCGTGTTGTGAAGCGTAATTTTGAGTTTAGCTTGTTCGCCCGGCTGGATAACCCTCTTGTTGAGCGACACGCCTATTCCAGGGTTGTACACTTGTAAACGATTGACATCTAACGGAGCATTACCCGTGTTCTTAATGCGAATCGTTTTCGAGAGTTTCTTTTTCTTTCCGAATTCGGGGAACGTAAGTGTGGTGTCCGAGAGTTCCATGCGTGGCGCATAGGCATATTTTCCTGTCGTTGCGCGTTGTGCGGGCAAGAGGGTTACGGCCACGTTGAGCGCATTCTCTTCCGAAACCTTGTCTCCCAAGAAGCGGCTCAAGTAAATCGTTGTTTGCGTCAACCCATAGTCCTTAACGAGGTTGCTATTGAGGATGAAGGTGATTTCTCCCGTTTTCCCTGATGGGATAAATTCCGGAGAACTCACGGCGGTCAAGTAATCCGGCATGTGCATCAAGGCGGGGTGAAGTGCATGTGAAGAACCGTTCATGACGTTCACCGTGAACTTCGGCGTGGTTCCCTTCTTGACGTCGTCAAATTCAATATTGTCCGTGCTGAGGTGGAAATCGCCGATGTGAATTTCGTAATCGTTGGAGTTGAATGTCAAATCCTTTTTTACGCGTCCCTTGAGGTGCAGATAGGTTGGGCGAGGGTCGGCATCCGTAGTGATGGCAACCAACTTTTCAAACGAACCCAACAATTTAGCATCGTAAGAAACGCGAATCCTTGCCACCTTTCCAGGTTTGATTGCCTGACGTGGCCATTCCACTGCCGTACACCCGCAATCCGTACGCACACTCAGAATGTGAAGCGGTTTGTCGCCCTTATTTGTTAGTTCAAAATAGGCGCTCGAAGGCATTTCCCAACCAATGTCTCCCAAGTTTTGTTCCAGGGATGTGAAGTAGGCCTTGGGTTGTGAGAGAATGGGGAGCGATATGCCGAAAAATAGAATGCAGAGTAGGTGTTTCATGGTTACTAAACTTTAATTTGAAGCAAAGTTACAGAATTTCTGTGGCAAAACGTGGAGAGGTGAAAGTTTTTAAGTATTTTTGCGTGTAAACTCAGTAAATGTGCCCATAATGAAACTCATTTCTTGGAATGTCAATGGCATTCGTGCCTGCTGCGACAAGGGATTCCGCGACATATTTCAGCAACTGGACGCCGACATCTTCTGCCTGCAAGAAACAAAAATGCA
Source organism: uncultured Prevotella sp. (assembly GCA_937877685.1). Lineage (GTDB taxonomy): Bacteria > Bacteroidota > Bacteroidia > Bacteroidales > Bacteroidaceae > Alloprevotella. The sequence goes on along the minus strand of CALFGU010000006.1, from coordinate 12,280 downwards.
AGCAGGACAACTCGACCTGCAATTCGAGGGCTACACTTCCTTTTGGAACTACGCCGAAAAGAAAGGCTATTCCGGCACTGCCATATTCTCGCGCAAGACTCCCCTTTCAGTTGCCTACGGAATGGGCATTGCCGAGCACGACACGGAAGGGCGCGTCATCACTTTGGAATTTGCCGACTTCTACATAGTAACGGTCTATACGCCCAATGCACAGGATGGACTCAAGCGCTTAGATTATCGCATGCAGTGGGAAGATGATTTCCGCGCTTACTTGCAGGAATTGGATAAGAAGAAACCCGTTGTCATTTGTGGCGACCTTAATGTGGCGCATCAGGAAATTGACCTCAAGAATCCCAAGGGGAATCACAAGAATCCCGGATTTACGCCCGAAGAGCGCAGTAAGTTTGACGCCCTTCTCGGCGCAGGGTTTGTTGATACCTTCCGCCATTTTTATCCCACTCTCGAAGGCGCTTACTCATGGTGGAGTTACCGCTTCCATGCTCGTGAAAAGAACGTAGGGTGGCGCATTGACTACTTCTTAACTTCCGAACGCCTTCGCCCGCAACTCACGGGGGCAAAAATACATGCCGACGTCTTTGGTTCGGACCACTGCCCCGTGGAAGTGTGTATCGAAGGATTGCAGTAAACACCCGCATTTTCCCGCTTCGGAAACTCAGGCGAAAAACAAAATCAGAATTACGAGAAATTCTCTCTCAAAGAATTTTTCTTAAGTCACAAAGAATTCTTCCTAAGTAAGTAATAGTTTTGCGCCTAAAATAGTTCTTCAGAATTAACCATAAAACAAACGCTGCTGACAAACATACCCCCCTTGTCATCAGTGCTCTAAAATGAGATAAAAGTCATGTCAGAAAACATTCAACCCATGAAAGTGAAATACGTTGTAGAACGTCAGTCATGGTTCCGCGGTTTCTTTCAAGCATTACTCGCCGTGTGTGTCGGTGGATTGGTTTCCATCGCCTTCTCAGTAATGATTTTCTTCTTCGTTCTTGGTGCGGTTGTTTCAGCAGGCAATGTTCCCGCCGTAATTACCGACCACAGCGTGCTCTGCATCAATCTTGACGCAACCGTTGAAGAACGCGCCGAAGACAATCCCTTTGCCGAACTTTTGGGAGGCGACTATGCAGCATCGCAAGGTTTGGACGACATTCTCCTTGCCATTCGTGAAGCGAAAACTAACCCCCAAATTGAGGGGATTTACCTCAAGGGCGGTGTGTTGAGCACAGAATCGGCAACGATTCAGGAAATCCGCAAGGAATTGTTAGACTTTAAGACCAGCGGAAAGTTCATTCTTGCATATTCCGATATGTATTCTCAGGGAGGGTATTACTTGGCATCCGTTGCCGATAAGATTATGATGAATCCCTCGGGAATGTTGGAATGGAAGGGACTTGCGTCTCAACCCATTTTCTACAAGGAACTGCTCGAAAAACTTGGCGTTGACATGCAGGTATTCCGCGTGGGAACTTATAAAAGTGCGGTTGAACCCTTTATTTGCACAGAAATGAGCGATGCTAACCGTGCGCAGGTTCAGTCATTTGTAAATGACATTTGGAGCAACTTCTGCGCCGACGTGTCTGCTTCGCGCAACATTCCTGTTGACTCGCTCAATGCTTTTGCTGACAATTATATGTTCTTCAACGAAGCACAGGCCATTGTTGATTTTGGATTTGTTGACACATTAGTTTATGTGGATGGTGCGCGTGATGTGCTTCGCAATCATTTGGGTGGCGTGAAGGCTAATTTAGTTACGCCCAAGGAATTGGCAAGCACTGTGGTGCCCGAAACGAGTGCGAATGAAATCGCCGTGTATTATGCTTACGGCGAAATCGTAGATGAAAAGACTTCTGGTCTTACTGGTGGTGGCGCAGAGATAGTGGGTGGCAAGATTGTGGATGACCTTGACAAATTAATGAATGATGACAAGGTGAAAGCCGTAGTGCTTCGCGTGAATTCCCCTGGTGGTAGCGCTTCTGCAAGTGAACACATGTGGAAAGCCATTGAATTGTTGAAGGCAAAGAAACCCGTTGTCGTTTCTATGGGTGACTATGCAGCGTCGGGCGGTTATTATATGTCTTGTAACGCAAACCGCATCTTTGCTCAGCCAACTACGCTCACGGGTTCGATTGGTATTTTCGGCATGGTGCCTAACTTCTCGGGGTTGCTTACTGAAAAACTCGGTCTTCACTTCGATGTGGTGAAAACTAACGAATCTGCTGACTTTGGTGCGTTTGGTCGTGGCTTTAATGCTAAGGAAACTGCTGCGATGCAGGCATATATCGAACGCGGTTACGACCTCTTCCTCACACGTGTGGCAAATGGTCGTGGCATGACCAAGGAGGCGGTGAACGAAATCGCACAGGGTCGCGTATGGACTGGACAGCAGGCGTTGGAAATCGGACTCGTTGACCAGTTGGGTTCTCTTGAAGATGCCATTGCGTATGCTGCAGAATTGGCAGAAACACCTGATTATACCGTAGGCAATTATCCTGCGAAGGATGCCTTTATGGCACAACTCATGGACGCAACTAAGGAAAATTATTTGGAACGTGAGTTGCGTGTGCTCTTAGGCGAACATTACAGAAGTTTGAACGTTTTGAAGCAAATTGAGAGTGGCAATTACCTTCAGGCACGTATGCCCTACGATCCCAATGTGCGTTAATCGTTCAAGGTAAATTCAGTGTTTTGAATGTATAACCTGATAATGTCAATCCGTAACTTCTTGTTCGACAAGGGGTGGGGATTGAAACAACAGGCATTTGATGTGCCCCTTATCTCAGTGGGTAACCTCTCGATGGGAGGTACGGGGAAAACTCCCCATACCGAATTCCTCGTCAAGTTACTCCAGCAGGCAGGAAAGGATGTTGCCGTGTTGAGTCGCGGATATGGTCGTGCGACAAAGGGATTCCGCCTTGCCACAGACACTTCTACGGCAAGCGAAATCGGAGACGAACCGCGCCAAATCAAGCAAAAGTTCCCCCAATGCACAGTTGCCGTTTGTGAAAAGCGCGTCGTGGGGATGCAACACTTGATTGCTGAGCGACAAGCGGCGGGAAAAAGTATGGATAACTGGGTCGTTGTGCTCGATGACGCATTCCAGCACCGCTATATCAAACCCGGTTTCAGCATTCTCTTGACAGATTACGCCCGACCTTATTATGCCGACCGCGTTTTGCCCTGGGGCAGACTCCGCGAAAGCGCAGAGGGAGCACAGCGTGCGGATATTATCATCGTAACGAAGTGTCCGAAAAATCTTACTCCCACTGCCGCTGAACAGATACGCACAAAGTTGGCACCGCTTCCCTCGCAGGAGGTTTTCTTCACCTGTTTCGATTACGGAAGTCCCTATTGCGCCGGCGATACAGACGGTTCAGCGTGTGGAACTAAGGAAGCGGAACTCCCCGAAAACGCATTGGTGCTCACAGGTATTGCAAAGCCGCAACCGCTTTACGCATATTTGGAGGCACATGGCGTAGAAATCAAGTCACTCGCCTTTCCCGACCATCATGCTTTCACTCCGAGCGATGTATCCCGCATTAACACCGCATTTGCCGCCCTTCCCGAAGGAAGTAAAGTCATTACGACGGAAAAGGATGCCGTGCGCTTACGCCTACTTCCCACACTCAGCGAGGCGGTAAAACAACAGTTGCTCGTACAACCCATTGAAGTGAAATTCCTTTTCGGACAAACCGAAAAATTCAATACTAAAATTCACGATTATGTTGACGCAAATTAATGAAACTGCGCAGTGGTTGCAAGAACATACCACTTCGCGACCCACAACTGCCGTAGTGCTTGGCACAGGTTTGGGACGCTTGGCGGCAGAAATACAAGTAATTGATGAATTTCCCTATAGCGTCATTCCGCATTTCCCCCTTTCAACAGTAGAAGGGCATAGCGGAAAACTCATCTTTGGTCTGCTCGGCGGAAAAGAGGTTTTGGCGATGCAAGGTCGCTTCCATTTCTACGAAGGTTACGACATGAAGCAGGTAACATTCCCTGTGCGCGTCATGCATGCCCTTGGCATTAAGAGTCTCTTTGTTTCAAATGCCGCTGGAGGTATGAACCCCGCCTTTGAAATAGGCGACCTCATGCTTATTACTGACCATATCAATTTCTTCCCTGAACATCCCCTTCGCGGAAAGAACTTCCCCACCGGTCCTCGTTTCCCAGATATGTCAGAAGCTTACGACCGCGAATACCTGACTCTTGCGCGCGAGATTGCTCAAGAAAAGGGCATTAAAACTGTAGAAGGCGTTTACGTAGGAACTCAAGGACCGACGTTTGAAACTCCCGCCGAATACAAGATGTATCGCATTATGGGTGGCGATGCTGTAGGTATGTCAACCGTGCCTGAAGTAATCGTTGCGCGTCATTGCGGAATTCGTGTTTTCGGTATTTCTATCATCACCGACTTGGGTGTAGAAGGAAAAATAGTAGAGGTGAGTCACGAAGAGGTACAGAAGGCAGCAAATGCTGTACAACCCCTGATGGCTGACATATTCAGAGCGCTCATTCAGCGTATAGCATAACGCCCCGAGTGAGGCACTCTCCGCTTTAGATGTACTAGAGGCTCTAGGAACTCTATACTGAACATGCATATAACAACAACATTAAATATACTATGGCAAAAGGAAAAGTAGATGCCCTGCTTGGCATCGTTTTTGGTGACGAAGGTAAAGGTAAAGTAGTTGACTACTTCACACCGCAGTACGACGTTATCGCACGCTTTGCGGGTGGTCCTAACGCAGGTCACACCATTATTTTTGAAGGTAAGAAGTTCGTGCTTCGTTCTATCCCTTCAGGTATTTTTGATGAGGGTAAGATAAACATCATTGGTAACGGTTGCGTCATTGCTCCCGACCTTTTCATGGCAGAAGCTCGTGAACTTGAAGCTGCTGGTTACACACTTACCGATCGTCTCCACATCAGCCGTCGTGCTCACCTTATTCTCCCCACTCACCGCGTACTTGACCGCGCTTATGAAGCAGCGAAGGGCAAGGCAAAGGTTGGTACAACGGGTAAAGGTATTGGCCCCACGTATTCAGATAAGGCTGCGCGCGTAGGTCTCCGTGTTGGTGACATCCTTGAGAATTTCGAAGCAAAGTATCAGGCACTAAAGGCTCGCCACGAGCAGATTCTCCGCGACCTCAACTTCACTGATTACGACATCACTGAGGAAGAGCAGAAGTGGATGGAGGGTGTAGAATACATGCGTAAGTTCCCCCTTCGCGAAACTGAAATTGACATCAACAACTACCTCGCTGAAGGCAAAACCGTACTTGCAGAAGGCGCACAGGGTTCGTTGCTCGACATCGACCACGGCACTTATCCCTTCGTATCTTCAAGTTCAACAACCAGCGGTGGCGTTTGCACAGGTCTCGGTGTTGCTCCCAACAAGATTGATCGCATCTTCGGTATCTTCAAAGCCTATTCTACACGCGTAGGTTCAGGTCCTTTCCCCGTAGAACTCTTCGACGAAACTGGTGACCTCATCCGCCACATCGGTAATGAGTATGGCGCAGTAACAGGTCGCAACCGCCGTTGCGGATGGGTGGACCTCGTGGCCCTCAAATACGCTATCATGATTAATGGTGTAACAGACCTCGTAATGATGAAGGGTGACGTGCTCGATGGTTTCGACACGATCAAGGTATGTGTGGCTTACGAAAAAGACGGTGAGCGTACGACAACAATGCCTTACGACACCGAAGGTTGGACTGCCGTTTACGAAGAAGTTCCTGGTTGGAAGACACCCCTCTCTGACCTCCGCAAGGAAGAAGATTTCCCCGAAGCGTTCAAGAGTTACATTGCTTATCTTGAAAAAGAACTTGCAACTCCCATCAAGATTGTCAGCGTGAGTCCTGACCGTGATGCAACAATCGTTCGTTTCTAATTCGTGCACATAATATCACAAGAAAGTGGAGATATGCCTCAGTGAGGGCGTATCTCCACTTTCTTAATTTATAGGGTATTTGTTAAAGGCATTACGAAGTCACTAATTGCCTCCCTTAAATCTTAAATTAGGCGCACAAAGAGTAAGATTCGGCGCCCTATTTAAGGTTTTGTTTTTACGAATCGTTAGTCCCCCTCAAAACTTACGTCTAAGCGCTACTGCTTGAACTATTCCGCGCGTGCCTAAATAGGCAATGAATGCCACCCAAAGTGCCGTGTTCCCCCATAGTTGAGAAGTCAGGAGATGGAGCGCAAAAAAGATGACGGTTGCAACTATTAAGGCGCGCAACATGCCCGACGTGAAACTCATTCCGATAAAGATACCGTCGAAAAGGAAGGCGGGAAAACTCACTAAGGGAATCAGGGCAACAAAGGGGAGGTATTCCGTGGCGCAACCAACAACTTCGGGCGTATCTGTGAGTAGTTCAAGAATCGGCGTCCCTAAGCAATAATACACCATAGCAGTCATGAGCGCCATGCTTCCTCCCCAAACGAAGAGGCGACGGGTGATGCTTCGGAATGCGTCTCTGTTGTTTGCTCCAAAGGCTTTTCCGCCGAGCGCTTCTCCTGCGTAAGCAAAACCGTCCATAAAGTAACTGAACAGCAAGAAAAATTGCATCAGCAGGGCATTAGACGCAAGGATGAGGTCGCCTTGGCGCGTGCCGACAAAGGTAAAATAACTTGTGACGGCAAGTAAGCAGAGGGTGCGCAGAAATATGTCGCGGTTCATGCGCAGAAAGGTGGTGTCGAGCAAACTACTTTTACCGAGCGCCGTGCGTAAGTCCTTAGTCTTTGGAAGTGGGCGGAAACGCAGGATGAGACTTAGGGCGAGTAGCAAACCTATGTACTGCGCAATTAAGGTTCCCAGCGCAACGCCTTCGATACTCCATCCCAACCCGAAGACAAAGATGCAACTCAAGAGGATATTCATGAGGTTTTGCACAACGGCGATAAGCAGCGGAAACGTTGCATTCTGCATGCCGATAAACCACCCATTTATACTGCTGAGGCACAACACGGCGGGTGCTCCCCAAATCAGGATGCGGAAGTAAGTTGCCGCAAGCGCTTGTACTTCCTTCGTGCCTTCTGCAAAATAAAGCACGGCGTTTAAAAGGGGCACTTGAAGCAACAACAGGATTGCCGCAATGAGTAATGCCCAGGTGAGCGAGCGTGTAAGTATGGCAAAACAGCGCTCCCGACTTCCTTCGCCCACGGCTTGTGCTGTAAGTCCGCCAGTTGACATTCTAAGGAATCCAAATCCCCAATATGCCATACTCATGAGGGTAGTTCCGAGCGCAATAGCGCCAATGTATGCCGCGCTTCCGAGATGCCCAACGATGGCGGTATCAACCAATCCCAAAAGGGGGACAGTGACGTTGGTGAGAATGCTGGGTAGGGCAATCTTGAGGATAGATTTGTTCATTTTCTAAAGCGATAGTTGCGGTTTAATCACATACGCCACTTCCTTAAAGGCAAACTTGCGTAGCGTTCCCTCACGGGTTTCAATCACCAAGCGACCTGTGGTTTCTACATCCACAATCCGCCCCTCAAAAGTGCCGATTTCATCGCGGAATTTCGCCCATTCGCCACGGCGATAGAGACGTTGGCAGTAGGCAGTGTGGATGGCGGAGAAATCCTGCTGTTCCAAGCGCTGGTAGTAGGTTTGGAAGCGTTGAAGAAAGTCTTTCAATAGCGCTTCGCGGTCGGTTTCTCGCTCCAGAATCTGAAAGAGCGAAACGGGATTGGGAGCATCGCTGAAGAAGGTCTGTTGGTTGACGTTCAAACCGATACCTATGATGGACTGTGAAAGGGATGCGCCCTGCAAGGTGTGCTCTAAAAGCATGCCACTCACCTTGCGGTCGCCATAATAAATATCATTGGGCCACTTAATCGTGAATCCGTCGGCAAAGGTATCCAATGTTTCCACCAAGGCCAAGGCACAGATTTCAGAGAGGTAGAACTGCTCCTGCGGATGTAAGAATGTGGGGCGCAGGAGTATGCCTAAAAGCAAATTCTTTCCCGCCTCGCTCTCCCAGGAAGTGCCTTTCTGCCCACGCCCTGCAGTTTGGTAGTCCGCAGTTACCACAATAAAAGAATCCTCGCACGCCAAAAGTTCCGGACGTGCGAGGTATTGCATTGTAGAATTTACTGTGTCAAGATGGATGCGGAGCATGTTTTGAAAGGAGAAAGGAGAAAGGAGAAAGGAGAAATACCTTGATGTAGATTTCTCACTATTCACCGTAGTCCTTTCAGCGTTTTCCGTTAATCGTTAATCTTTCAACTTTAAACTTTTTACTTAACTCAACCCAATAATTTCGCCATTCACGTAGTCAATGCGGTTTGCCTGAGGAGACTTAGGCAGACCGGGCATACGGATAATATCACCCGCAAGCGCCACAATCATTTCGGCACCAGCGTTTAAGACTACGTCGCGAATCTGAATTGCAAAGCCGTCTGCAGCTCCGTACTTCGTTTGATCGGCTGAGAATGAGAACTGCGTCTTTGCGATACATACGGGGAAGGATGCCATTCCGTGTTGTTCAGCCAACTTAATGCGGTTCAACGCAGGCGTTGCGAAGCTTACAGAAGCCGCACCGTAGATTTCACGACACACCTTTTCAATCTTTGTCTTGATATCGTCCTCGTTGTTATAGATAAGCTGGAGGGGCTTTGAGGGATTCTTCTCAATAGTATCCACTACGAGGTTTGCCATTTCCACTGCGCCGCTACCACCTTCGGCAAAGGCATTGTTAATAACGAAAGGCGCCTGAAGGGTTTCCTCACAGTGCTGCTTAAGCAACGCCATTTCTTCATCAGTATCCGTAGCGAAGCGATTGAATACCACAAGAACAGTCTGACCAAACTTACGGAGGTTGCGTACGTGCTTATCGAGGTTGGCAAGACCGGTGCGGATACCTTCAAGATTGGGTTCCTTAATCTGATCTAAGGCAACGCCGCCGTGCATCTTCAAGCCCTGAGCAGTAGCAACGATAACGGTGAGGTCGGGTTGGAGACCGCTCTTACGGCAAAGGATGTCGTAGAACTTTTCTGCGCCGAGGTCAGCACCGAAACCGGCTTCCGTGATGGTGTAATCCGAATGCGAGAGCGCCATACGGGTTGCGAAGATAGAGTTACAACCATGCGCGATATTTGCAAAGGGACCGCCGTGAACGAATGCGGGAGTGTTTTCCGTAGTCTGCACTAAGTTGGGCTGGATAGCGTCCTTGAGGAGCACCATTATCGCACCCGCAACACCAAGATCCTTTACGGTGAAAGGCTTGCCTTCATAGGTGTAACCGAGAAGGATATTTTCGATGCGACGACGGAGATCGTCTTCGCTTGTTGCCAAACAGAGAATTGCCATCAACTCAGAAGCGGGTGTAATATCGAAACCTGCTTGCTGAACTCCGCCATTCGCAGCAGGACCTACGCCTGAAACGATCTGACGTAAGCCACGGTCGTTCACGTCAAGCACACGGCGCCAAAGCACTTCCTTCAAACCGAAACCTTCAGCACGATGCTGGTAAAGGTAATTGTCAAGGAGCGCAGCAATCATGTTGTGTGCAGAAGTAATTGCGTGGAAGTCGCCCGTGAAGTGGAGATTGATTTTCTCCATTGGGAGTACCTGTGCATAACCTCCGCCTGCAGCGCCACCCTTCATACCAAAGCAGGGACCGAGTGAGGGTTCGCGAAGCGCAACTACGGCACGCTTGCCAATCTTGTTCAAACCGAGCGCAAGGCCAATAGAAACAGTAGTTTTACCAATACCAGCCTTTGTTGCAGTGATTGCTGTAACAAGAATCAAGTGGCTCTTCTTCTGCTTCTCTTCAGAGATGAGCGAAAGGGGAACCTTTGCAATATATTTACCATAGTGCTCAAGGTCATTCGCATCAATACCAATGCCTGCGGCAACTTCTTCAATGGGTTTCAATGTGGTGCTGTGAGCAATTTCAATGTCTGAAAGCATAGCTGTATTTATTTTTAGATGTTATTATTCAAGAAATTCTTGGACGTTTAGACCACAAAAATACGGAATTTCGGCGGATTGAGCGAATAAAATGGGGCTCAGTTCTGCAGAAACCACTTTTGCGGAAAATTCTTCCTCACTTTGTGCGCACGAAGTCTTACTTAAAATGCACGAAGTTACTTAGAATTTTACGTGGTGCTAACCGTAGGAAGCGCATTCGAAAATCTGCGGTTTGCGTTTAAAAGAGCGAAGCGGCAAGGTCTAACGTACTGCTTACGTATGCCAATACGACGAGGATGGCAAAGGTAAGCATGTTGCGCGAGGTAAATCCGAGGATGCGGTTGAGTTCTGGCCCCTTGTTGATTTGTACCATTTTGCGCCACGTAAGGTAGTGGGGCAAGAGGTAAAAGGCAGGAAGAATGGCCAACCAAAGATTGCCGTGTGCCGAAAGGGATGCTACGCAAAGGTAAGCGGCAATGCCTTGCAATAGATAGGCAAGACTTCCGAAACGTTCGCCAAAGAGCACCACAATAGTGCGTTTGCCCGCTCGGCGGTCGGTTTCGCGGTCGCGATAATTGTTGAGCACGAGCAACGTATCAACACACAATCCGCAGGCAGCGGCAAGCAACCACACGTCAGCGTGAAGTTCGCCCGCCTGAACGTAATAGGTGCCGATGACGGGCACAAAACCGAAGAACACCCATACGAGCAGGTCGCCCAGTCCGTGATAGCTCATCAACGTGGTGTAAAGGAAGGCGAAGATGACGCAACTTGCGCCCAAACCTATGAGCCACCAACCGCCGTAGAAGATTAAGCATGCTCCCACAGAAACGGCGAGTAACAACGTAATGATAATGCCGTTGCGCATAGCCTGAGGCGAAATCCACCCTTGGGCACAGGCGCGCTTCGGACCGAGGCGGTCTTCTGTGTCTGTCCCTTTCTTATAATCGTAAAGGTCATTGATGAAATTGGAAGCCACTTGCATGAGCATCGCAAAGAGAGCGCAGAGCAAGGCGGGTTCCCATTGTGCCACTCTATTGGCATACGCCAGCGCCGTTGCCACTGCTACGGGAATCAGAGCGGCAGATAATGTCTTCGGACGGGCGGCAAGAAACCAGGCTTTGAGAGGAGACATGATAAAGTAGTTTTTTGGGGGATAGTGACTATAGTTTCTCTAATGACTATAGTTCCTTTAGAAAAAATCGCTGTTACTTCTGCATCTTTAAGCAAGCCCAACCATCCTGGCTGCGTACGTCAACGAGCGTTAAGCCAAGTGTTTCGGCGTGGGCAACAAGCTTAGGCACGTCTTCATCGTAGAAACCGCTCATAAAGATAGATGCGCCATCGTTCATGCGAGCTACATAATGATGCATGTCAGCAAGAAGAATGTTGCGGTTAATGTTGGCAATCACGAGGTCAAAAGGACCGCACGTTGCAAGGGTGTTTGCATCACCCAAGAGTACGTCTATTCCGTCAACATTATTGAGCGCCATGTTTTCAAGGGAGTTTTTCACGCACCACTCGTCGATGTCAATCGCTACACAATGCTTAGCGCCACGCATACGGGCAAGAATGGCGAGAATGCTTGTTCCACAGCCCATGTCAAGTACTTCTTTGCCCTCCATGTCGTCGTCAAGGATGCGACCTACCATCTGAGACGTCGTTGCATGGTGACCTGTGCCGAATGACATTTGAGGATTGATTTTTATGTCGTACTCAGCCGTGGGTACATCTTTATGGAAGGTGCTTGAAATTACGCAACGGTCGGCTATTACGATAGGTTGGAAGTAGTTTTTCTCCCACTCTTCGTTCCAATCCTTATCCTCTGCTTCTACCATCTGATAGGTAATCTGCACATCGGGAAGGGGGAAGTATTCAATGAGCGATGCGAGCGCCTCTTCATCATAAAGTTGCGTTTGGATGTAGGCTTGGAAAAGCCCAGTTTCAGCCTCTTCAGCAAAGATGGGAGCTTCGGGGAAGTTATCTACACTGCCCACGCGGGGAAGGTCGAGCGAGGCGGTGCGTACGAAACTTTCAAAACCGATTTCGGCAAGCAAGGCGCTGAGCACGTCTTCTGCGGTTTCGCTTTGGGGAGTGAGGGTGAAGGTAAATTCGAGGTATTTCATTGGGGAGGTTTTGAGGTGAGAAGTTTTGAGGTTCAGAGGTCCTTAAAGGATTATAAAGTCCGAATGGCGCTCTCCCCCTGTTCATAGGGGGAGGGGACCGCTTTGCGGTGAGGGGGTGAAATTTGTTATTTTATAGAATAACATACAGTAGAGTCAAGTCCTCTTTTGATAGGGAGTATTTTGCACCCCCTCACCACTACGTGGTCCCCTCCCC
>CALFGU010000005.1 GCA_937877685.1 uncultured Prevotella sp. | reverse complement strand
GGGCAGTTTTCCCGTGTGGATGAAGCGTATGTCGCGGTCGAGCTGGCGCATAGGACCACCATAGTTTCCATAGCTTGCAGGTGCGGGGGCGATGGCTGATGTTGTGCCATCCTCCTTGACCTCTATGGTGTAGGGCTCGGTATGCAGTGTTTTGTACTCCTTTGTCGCTGTGTCGAAGTACGAGAACTCGATGCTGGGGATGGTGAACACGCCCGCAGCGCGCGCAACAAAGGGGTATGTATATGTTATGCTTCCCGATGTGCCCGTTGCTGTGAGCTTGATGTTGTCCACGACCTTGGTGTCATAGACCTCGAACGACTCGGGGAATAGTATCTTGGGAGCGGTTATAAACTTGAGGTTGCCACTACCCGCTAGCGTGAGCTCTATTTGGTCGGCGCTGTTGGCGTCAATCTCTGCCTCGGGCATTGTGCTTTTTAGGGTGAAGCTACCTACTGCGCCATTGAATGCGCGAGGTGCTCCCTTGGGGAACTCCTTGACATTGATGGTGACGGGGGTGCTCTTTAGCTCGCGCGACACACGGTATACCTGGCGACCACCGAAGATGGGGTCGTAGTGGCGGTTGTCCTGCACGACAACCTGCACACGAGCATTCATCACCGCCTCGGGGATAACAATCTTGCCACTCTCCTGTGGCGAGAGGAGCAGCTCCGTAATCTTGTATGTTTCGTAGACACGTCCGTTGTACTCCTCGCGCGAGGGGGCGTTGTCAAAGGTCATCTCTTGTGACCAAAAGCCGTCGAATGGTGGCATCGTAAGACTCTCGATGCTCTCTACCGTGACGCGCGTGTAGAGCACCAACGAGGCACGCAACGACTCACCCTTGTAGAGGTCTGTCGACGACACCTTGAGGCGCAGAAGTATATCATCCTTGCCTATGCTTGTCTCGGTCTGTGTTGTAGTGCCGCTTTTTGACGTGTTGCCACTCTGCTTCTCGGCAATAACCTCTATGGGCATGGACTTGGTTGTATATGTCTTGCCATCTACGCGTATCGATGCAGCGCCTATGGTGAAGGTGCCCTTCTCGCGTGGCATGAGCACATAGGTGTAGGTGCAGTTGTAGCTTGACGACTGCTTGCCATTTATGAACTGCACGGAGCGTCCCGTTGACACCGAGGGACCTGCCAAGATGTCAAAGTCGCTGAACGCGGGGGCCTTGAAGCTGTTATCCTCGGGCTCGGCATCTACCGTAAAGGCTACACGCAGGGGCTGCCCAAGTGCCGCGAGTGCGGGGGCATCCACCGTAAAGGATACCTGTGCCGAGGCTGTCCACGAGAGCATGAGCAGCGTAAGCACAAGTAGGAAATGACGTATCTTAATCATACTATATCAACATTTTTTCCGATGTTTATCAAACGCCTCGGATAGCGTTTTATTGCGTAATGCGAGGGAAGCTATATAAGAGAATTTAGGGAATTTAGAGAGTTTAGAGAGAGATTACCACTCCCCCTCCTTAATCTCCCTAAATTCCTTAATCTCCCTAATAATTAAAATTGGAGAGCTGGGCATACTCCGTTTTATCGTTGTGCAAGCCTGACCGCCTCACCATACCCTACCCGCCAATTAAAATTGGAGAGTAGGGTTAGTTTAGTGGATGGTCGAAGTTGGTGAAACCGCAGCATACTGAAACGTATGTGAGGATTTCAACAACGAGCCAGACGCCGAAATAACCCTGCTATACAATTTTAATGTGTGTAGTCGGCAAAAAAGTCATTACCCTTATCATCTACGATGATGAATGCGGGGAAGTTCTCAACATAGATCTTGCGCACTGCCTCCATGCCGAGCTCCTCGAAGTCAACAACCTCAACGCTCTTGATAGAGTTCTTAGCAAGGATAGCTGCAGGACCACCGATAGAACCGAGGTAGAAACCGCCGTGCTTCTTACAAGCGTCCGTTACCTGTTGTGAGCGGTTACCCTTCGCCAACATGACCATAGAACCTTCGTGACTCTGGAAGAGATCTACGTAAGAGTCCATACGTCCTGCCGTAGTGGGACCCATAGAACCGCAAGCCATACCTGCGGGTGTCTTTGCAGGACCAGCATAGTAAACGGGGTGGTTCTTCAAGTACTCGGGCATGGGAAGACCTGCGTCAAGACGTTCCTTAATCTTCGCATGCGCGATGTCGCGACCTACGATGATAGTACCGTTAAGTGAAAGTCGTGTGCTTACGGGATACTTGTCGAGTTGCTTGAGAATTTCGCTCATGGGTTGGTTAAGGTCGATGCGTACTACGTCGCCTTCGCCAGCCTGACGGAGTGCTTCGGGAATGAGGTTGCCGGGGTTGTCGTCCATCTTCTCAATCCAAATACCGTCCTTGTTAATCTTACACTTAATATTACGGTCAGCCGAGCAGCTTACACCGAGACCTACGGGGCAGCTTGCGCCGTGGCGGGGGAGACGAACCACACGGATGTCGTGAGCAAAGTACTTACCGCCGAACTGTGCGCCGAGGCCGATGTTCTGTGCTTCCTTCAAGAGTTGTTCTTCAAGTTCGATGTCGCGGAAAGCACGACCTGTTTCGTCGCCTGTAGTGGGGAGGTTGTCGTAGAACTTCGTAGAAGCGAGCTTCACCGTGAGGAGGTTCTTTTCAGCAGAAGTACCACCGATAACCACAGCGATGTGGTAGGGAGGACAAGCCGCTGTGCCGAGTGTCTTCATCTTACCCACGAGGAAGGGTACGAGAGTCGCGGGGTTCAAAATAGCCTTTGTTTCCTGATAGAGGTAAGTCTTGTTCGCCGAACCACCACCCTTAGTTACGCAAAGGAACTCATACTCCATGTGAGTAGCTTCGATGTCAATCTGGGCAGGGAGGTTGCAACGCGTGTTGACTTCGTCGTACATGTTGAGAGGAGCGTTCTGAGAATAACGGAGATTTTCTTCCGTGTAAGTCTTGTACACACCCTTAGCAATAGCTTCTTCGTCGCAGAAACCTGTCCAAACCTGCTGACCCTTCTCTGCGTGGATGATAGCAGTACCTGTGTCCTGACAAAGAGGGAGCTGCCCCTTTGCAGCAACCTCAGCATTGCGGAGGAAGGTGAGGGCAACATACTTGTCGTTGTCCGAAGCTTCGGGGTCAGAGAGAATCTTCGCCACCTGTTCGTTGTGCGCACGACGGAGGAGGAAAGAAACGTCGCGGAATGCCTGATTGATCATCTTTGTGATACCTTCAGCTTCCACCTTAAGAATGGGGTGGCCTTCAAACTCGCCAACGCTAACGTGGTCCTTAGTAAGGAGGTAATACTCCGTAGTGTCCTTTCCAAGTTGGAACATAGGAGCGTACTTGAATTCAGGAATGTTTGCCATAAGATTTTGTTTAGAGTACAGAGTACAGATAACAGAGTACAACTGACTACCGCACTATGTCACTCAATTATTAAATGGTTAAATGTTATTTATGTATTTTGGGGCGCAAGATTTGCTTTCGCAGTTTTAATAGAGGCAGCAAGCATAGAGGACACCTCTTTAAGGTCGTTGTACAGAGAGTCAAACATTACAGTATCGATAGTCTCGCTTTCCACCAAGAGTTCGAGCCAATATGCACTTTCATCTGCTTCCTTTAAAGCGATAGACAATTTATGAATAAAGTCTGCTTGGCTTTGAGCAGAGTAACTTTCGCGAATATTTGCCCCTATGCTGGTGCCAGAACGCAAAAGTTGTTTTGATAGTACGTATTCTCGTTTTTCTTCCGTAAGGTATTTATAAAATCGAATGATACGTAAGGCAAAACTTTTACTTTTCGTATGCAGAACACTATTGTAACCCATAATGTTATCAATACCTTTTTTGTTAAACTGTTGATAATATTCTCCGCTTGGAGTTGTACTCTGCCCATGGCATTGCACCAAGCTGGTGGATAATATCCCCTTCAGGGAAAATACCCCGCACGGCAGTTGTACTCTGTACTTTGTACTCTAGAAAACAGCAGTTCTCTGTCTGTCCGCAAGGCAGTTGTACTCTGTGCTCTGTACTCTATAAAGCTGTTAGCTCTGCGATTTTCACCACTACCTGACTTGCCTTTTCCAAATTAGGAATGGGCAAGAATTCGTGGGGGCCGTGGAAATTGAGACCTCCGGCGAAGATGTTGGGACATGGGAGTCCCATGAAGGAGAGTTGTGCGCCGTCTGTTCCACCGCGGATGGCACGTACCTGAGGCGTGATGCCGAGGTCGAGCATGGCTTGCTTTACCGTATCAATAATGTGCATCTGAGGTTCTACCTTTTCACGCATATTATAATATTGGTCGTTGAGCGCAAGTTTCACCACGCCTTCACCGTACTTGGCATTAAACTGCGCAACGAGGTCGGTCATCTGTTGCTTACGCGCTTCAAACTTTTGGCGGTCATGGTCGCGAATGATAAAGGTAGCGCTTGCCTTTTCTACGCCTCCCTCCATCGCAAGAAGGTGGAAGAATCCTTCGTATTCCGTTGTGGTTTCAGGCGTTTCGTTAGCGGGGAGCGCGCTGATAAACTCTGCAGCGACGCGTCCGGCATTAATCATTTTGTCCTTCGCATAACCGGGGTGCACACTGACACCTGTGAAGTCCAACTTAGCTGCTGCGGCGTTGAAGTTCTCAAACTCGATTTCGCCGAGTTCGCTACCGTCCATCGTGTATGCCCACTCGCAACCGAACTTTTCGACATTAAATTTGTGCGCACCGAGACCAATTTCTTCGTCAGGGTTAAAGCCTACGCGAATTTTGCCGTGCTTGATTTCGGGATGCTCTAAGAGATACACCATTGCCTGAACGATTTCGGCAATACCCGCTTTGTCGTCTGCGCCAAGTAGGGTGTGACCGTCGGTAACGATAATGTCTTCACCCTTGTGCTGAAGCAATTCAGGGAACTTCTCAACCGTTGTTACAATACCCGCTTCGGCATCGAGTACAATGTCTGTGCCGTCATAATTCTTCACAATGCGGGGCTTGACATCCTTACCCGAACAGTCGGGACTCGTATCCATGTGTGCAATAAACCCAATGGTGGGCACGGGTTTGTCAGTATTGGCGGGAAGGGTGGCATAAAGGTAACCGAGTTCGTCGAGTTCCACATCCTCCAAACCGATGGAAATAAGTTCTTCCTTAAGATATTCCGCAAAGACAAACTGCTTTGCCGTACTGGGCGTTACGCCCGAAGCGTCGTCCGACTGCGTGTCGAAACTAACGTACTTTAAAAATCGTTCAACTATCGTCATTGTAAAGTTCTAAAGTAGAAGGTTTAAAAAGGGGCGTAACTTTAGCCCCACTAAGTTCTGCAAATATACGGAAATTTCATAAAAACGCCCCTCCGGAATGTTGATTTTCTGCTAAAAAGTGTTTTATGTAGGGACATACGAAAGTTTTTTACTACTTTTGCACCAAATATGGCGCTTATAACTTAGACGCGCTTAAAACTGATAATTTAATAATTCAAAGATAATGGCACAAGAAGACGTTTTCAAGAAAATTGTTTCTCACTGTAAGGAGTATGGTTTTGTATTCCCTTCAAGTGAAATTTATGATGGTCTCGGCGCAGTGTATGACTATGCGCAGAACGGTGTAGAACTTAAGAATAACATCAAGCAATATTGGTGGCAGAGCATGGTGTTACTCCACGACAACATCGTGGGTATCGATAGCGCCATCTTTATGCACCCCACAGTGTGGAAGGCTTCAGGTCACGTAGATGCATTTAATGACCCCCTCATTGACAACCGCGACTCTAAGAAGCGCTATCGTGCAGACGTGCTCATTGAAGAAGCAATTGCAAAGTACGAAGATAAGATTGCGAAGGAAATTGCGAAGGCTCAGAAGAAGTTTGGCGAAAACTTTGACGAAGCACAGTTCCGCGCTACCAACGCTCGCGTTCTTGAAAATCAGCAGAAGCGTGATGCACTTCATGAACGCTTTGCGGCTGCCATGAATGCCAGCGACCTTGACGAACTCAAGCAAATCATTCTTGACGAAGAGATTGTTTGCCCCATCAGTGGCACACGCAACTGGACCGATGTGCGCCAGTTCAATCTCATGTTCAAGACGGAAGTGGGTTCAACTGCTGAAGGTTCTTCAACCATCTACCTCCGCCCCGAGACTGCACAGGGTATCTTCGTTAACTACCTCAACGTGCAGAAGACAGGTCGCATGAAGCTCCCCTTCGGTATCGCACAGATTGGTAAGGCTTTCCGTAACGAAATCGTAGCTCGTCAGTTCATCTTCCGCATGCGCGAATTCGAGCAAATGGAAATGCAATTCTTCGTTAAGCCTGGCACAGAACTCGAGTGGTTTGAGAAGTGGAAGAACACACGTATGGCTTGGCACCAAGCACTTGGCTTTGGCGCTCAAAACTATCGCTTCCACGACCACGAAAAGCTCGCTCACTACGCAAATGCTGCCAGCGACGTGGAATTCCGCATGCCTTTCGGATTCAAGGAAGTAGAAGGTATTCACAGCCGTACGAATTTCGACCTCTCACAACACGCAAAGTTCTCAGGCAAGAAGATTGAATACTTCGACCCCGAACTTAACGAACGCTATACTCCCTATGTTATCGAAACATCTATCGGTGTGGACCGTATGTTCCTCTCTGTGATGTGTCACAGCTACCAGGAAGAAGCGCTCGAAAACGGAGAAACTCGCGTAGTTCTCAAGTTGCCCGCAGCACTTGCGCCTACGAAGCTCGCAGTTATGCCTCTCGTCAAGAAGGATGGTCTTCCCGAAAAGGCACGTGAGATTATCGACGACCTTAAGTTCCACTTCAACTGTAAGTATGACGAAAAGGACTCTATCGGTAAGCGCTACCGCCGTCAGGATGCCGTAGGTACTCCCTTCTGCGTAACTGTTGACCACGACACCCTCACTGACGGATGCGTAACACTCCGCGACCGCGACACAATGGAGCAAACTCGCGTGAAGATTAGCGACCTCCGTGGCCTCATCGAAGACAAGGTGAGCATCACTTCTCTCTTGAAGAAGATTAAGTAACAACTAGCGAACTTGATCCCTCGAAAGTGTCACATCTCTTTCTGCATAGACAATTTGTGGCATCGGTAGTAGGGGGAATGCAAACAGATTCCCCAGGGTCGTTCACTCATCCATAAAATGCGAAAACTTTATAATTACCTCCTCTTTCTTCTCCTCGCTATGCCTTTATTAACTGCATGTTCAGAGGAAGAAATGCCCGACGTAGATTATTACAATTGGGCGCAGCGCAATAAGGAATTCTTTGCCGAAAAACTCCATGAAGCAAAGACTTCTGTATCGGTGGCAAAAGCCGCTTACGGTGCCGATTGGGAAAATCACTGTGATTGGCGCGTATTCCGCTCCTACTTGAAAAGTGATAATTCCAATATCGCCTCAACCGACTCTATATGCGTGAAGATTATGGAACGTGGCAGTGGGACTGGTTGTCCGCTCTACACGGACTCCGTTCGTGTGAACTACATTGGTCGCACTATGCCCACACAGAATTATATGGAGGGACGCATTTTTGACCATAGCGGACTCTATAGTACACCCGAAGAGGTGTTTAACCCAAACTTCGCACGCCCAACAGGACTCTTGGTGAGCAATACCGTAGATGGTTTTACCACAGTGCTCCAACAAATGCACATTGGCGACCGTTGGTTGGTTTACATTCCCGCAGAAATGGGTTATGGTGAGAGTGACGTGAACGCAATTCTCAAGGGAGGTTCAACACTTATATTTGAAATTCAATTGGTTTCTTACTGTCGCGCAGGTAGCAGTTTTGGCGACCAGTAACAATCAGCCACAACATCATTTTAGAGAAGCACATCTTCGGGTGTGCTTCTCTTTTTTGTGTTTATCACGTTACGATTTCGCCCCGCGAGCATCTTGAAAATCCCCCTATGTTTAGCGGATTTTCCTAAAAACATGTAAATTTGCAGTAACTCTGATTTTTAATATTTTTCACCCCCATTATTTTAGAATGAAACGCTTTCTGCTCTCCCTGCTCAGCATAGCAACGTTAGGCATTGGTGCACAGACGCTACTCCCTGCGCCGCAACACCTGGAATATACCTCAAAAAGGCACTTTACACTCCACAAAGGTTTGCGACCTCAAAACACCGTCGGTGCTCCTGCTCCTACGCTCCTGCTTCATGAAGTGTTGCAGAGTAATGCTTCTCAGAAAGACACGAACACCTGTCTCATCCTGCCCTACCCCTCTGCTCCAAATGCCGAGGCTTATCAGTTGCGCATCACTCCCGACTCGTTGCTGATTTATGCCAGTACGGAAGGGGGAGTTACGTGTGCTGCCGCCACGCTGATGCAACTTAAGTCGACAAAAGGAACGCTTCCCTGCGTCACCATTACTGACGCCCCCGCCTATGCTTGGCGTGGCATTATGCTGGACGTTTCGCGCCATTTCTTCCCCATCTCTTATTTGAAGAAGCAGATTGACATCCTTGCGCGCCACAAGATGAACACGCTTCACCTCCACTTAACCGATGCGGCGGGATGGAGAATGGAAATCAAGCGTTACCCTCGCTTGACCGAGCAAGCGGCTTGGCGCACCGACGCCAGTTGGAAGACGTGGTGGAATGGCAGTCGTGCCTACGCCACAGAAGGAGACACCACTGCTTATGGCGGTTATTACACGCAAGAAGAGTTGCGCTCATATTGCAGAAGCTGTATTGAGTCCCTGGAAATTTGGGCAAGACGTCTTGTGCACGAGAAGATGACTGCAGATGATATTGCCATGAAGAATGCGATGGGTGTAACCCTTTACAGTAAACTGCGTGGTGAGTATGCTGCAGAACGTGAATATCTGCATGTGGAGGACCTCAAGAATGTGACAACGTTAAATTGTGAGAATTGTGGTCTTTCCAACCTTGAGAATGTACTCAAGTATATGCCTGCCGTGACAACGGTAAAGGCCGG
>CALFGU010000004.1 GCA_937877685.1 uncultured Prevotella sp. | reverse complement strand
TGTTTGTTTCTTGTACTTCTCTACAAAAAGTTTATGAAAATCTTTCAAAGATCGTTGCGCTAAACGCTTTCGTTTCGTTAGCGAGTGCAAAATTAGGGCAGGAAATCATTCTGACAAAATATTTTCACGGAAAATTTTAAGAAAAATTGAATTTTGAGGTATTTCAAGGGAAGAACATAACAGGAATGATAATTAAGAATTGCAAAAACAATGGTTATGATGAGATTTTAGGAGGAGACGGGAAGGATACTGCGACACTCATGCAGCGAAGGAAACGAGGGGATGAGCACAATGAGAGATAGGGAACGGGAGGACGAATATAAAGGGGAATGCGGGAAGATTATATTATGAACCCCTAACTTATAGTATAAATCCTAACCTATAGTATGGACTCCTATATTATATTGCCTATTATATTATATAATGTGTAGTAAAGATTTTTTAGGGTGGAGGTATAAAAAACTTGATCGGAATTACGGAAAAAACTTAGTCACTCCCCAAAAATTGTTTCACCAAATCGTAAGTGTTTTCTTTATTATTGCAACAAATCTTCCAAAAATTCACAACAACCAGTTGAATAAATAACCTGACAACACTATCAATAGGGTAACGACACCGAAGAAAATGCCGATGAGTCGCCATGTCATAACCTTTTTGAGCATCATTGCTTCGGGGATAGAAAGTCCTATGATGGCCATCATGAAAGCAATGGCGGTTCCAAGGGGAATTCCTTTTGCAACAAAAACCTCGATGATGGGTACAATGCCTGCTGCATTTGCGTAAATGGGCGTGGCCACCACTACCGCCAATGGTACACTCCACCAATTCTCAGCCGAGAGGTAATGTTCGAAGAATCCCTCGGGGACATAGCCATGCATCGTGGCACCCACGCCTATACCTATAAGAATAT
The DNA here is from genome assembly GCA_937877685.1 of uncultured Prevotella sp. Taxonomy (GTDB): domain Bacteria; phylum Bacteroidota; class Bacteroidia; order Bacteroidales; family Bacteroidaceae; genus Alloprevotella. The sequence goes on along the minus strand of CALFGU010000004.1, from coordinate 11,053 downwards.
AGAGAAATACCCCTCGCACGATGCCCCACGACTCGCGCATAATGATTGGTAGGCGATGGAGAAAGGGTGTCTGCGCTACTTTCCACTGCTCACTCTGCATGGAAGACTGGGTTTGCACGGTTTGTATCCAAGGTGTCAAGTAGCGTTCAAGGTGCATACGATTCAGAATGTAACCTGCAATCATCGAAAGCACAGTTCCGCTAATAATATATATGAGTGTAGCCTTAACACCGAAAGAACCGAGAAACATTGCAACTGCCACTTCGCTCACCAAGGGTGAAGCAATGAGGAAGGTGAGCGTAACGCCCAAGGGTATGCCTCCCCTAACAAAACCAATGAACAGTGGCACAGAAGAGCATGAGCAAAAGGGGGTAATTCCTCCGAAGAGCGCCGCCAGAAAATAGTCCAACCCATAGAGTTTATGCGTAGCAAGAAATTGTCGTAAACGCTCAATGGGGAAATAGGCATTGATGATGCCCATCACAACACAAATGGTGAAAAGCAAGACGATAATCTTGATGCTGTCATAGCAAAAAAAGTTGACAGCAGTCCCTAAGGGGGTGGCGGCATCCAAACCTAAAATGCCATATACCAACCAATCGGCAAATTGTTGTATCATACGCCTAATAGTTCTTTTATTTCCTTCTCGCTTGGAACATACCCCTTGGTTTTCACCTCACCGTCAATAACCACTGCTGGTGTAGAAAGAATATTGTAGTTTATAATTTCCATGATGTCATCCACCTTAACGAGTGTAGCATCAAGATTTTTCTCCTTAATAACCTTTTCAATAACGGCATAGGTTGTCTTACACTTGGCACAACCTGGACCCAAAACTTTTATTTCCATAATTTTGGTAGTAATTCGCAAATCTACGAACAATATATGTAAAAAAAGAGTGTTGGAAACAACACCTTTTTTATAAATGTACCGAACAGCAGTGCTCGCCTCCATCACATAGGGAGGTTAGTTGCACTTCCGCATCTTTAAGGTATAGAACTCCCAGAAGCGGTTACGGATTTCTTCCCTTACACGGCGAAATTCTCCAAGGATAAATGCTTCTGTGCCTTGCGCATCGGAAGGGTCATCGAAACCGATGTGTAAGCGTTGGCCTACTTTTCTTGTAAACGTGGGGCAAGTTTCGTTGGCGCCTCCACAAACGGTGATGACATAATCCCACGTCTCATTCAAATAAAGTTCCACACTTTTGGGTGTGTGCGAAGAAAGGTCTATTCCTACTTCCTGCATCACTTCAACGGCACGTGGATTTACTTGAGCGGCTGGTTTTGTTCCTGCGGAAAAAACCTGTATGTCTTTGTCGAATGCTTGCAAGAAACCATGTGCCATCTGACTTCGACAACTATTACCAGTACATAAAATCAAAACTTTCATCGTCTTGTTATTCACATTAAATTTCTAATTTCATAACTTTCAAGGGACATGCTTTTACACAACTGCCACACTTGATGCAGTCGGGATGTAAGTAGCCACTTTCTTCGCCATGCGAAACGTAGGGTGTCAATTGCATGGGGCACACCTTGGCACAACGCTTACATTTCATTTGACAAACGGCGGACACACACACGCGAGGAAATCCCGCTCGTAGTTTACTGGGAGCCACCCATGCCGAAAGTGTGCCCATCGGACAGAAACTACACCATGTGCGTGGCGCATAAATAAATCCGAGTACGATGCCCACTATAGTGGTTATCAAAATGAGGTTCCAAAATGTGCGTCCTATGCCCGCAAGAGTGAGTCCGTTTAGGTAAAGTTGCACTCCGAACATGCTGAAAATAAATAACAGCATGAACACACGGAATCCCTTGCTACGCATAAACTTCGGAATGGGTTTATGAGGCGAAAACCTGCTGACAACTTTGTCATACAGACTTCCGCGTGGGCAAAAATGACCACACCAATACCGACCCTTGCGCACAGACATTGCTACGGGTCCTACCATACAGATGATTGCCACCACTCCCGTTTCAGGTACAAAATAGGCAACGAGTAAATACAGAAATAAAATCCAATACATAGTTAGAAGACAAGTTTTTAGAGTACAGAGAACAGAGTACAACCACCTTGCGGAGTGAAAGTATATATACGCTCTCTCATTTCCCCCTTAAAATCATAAACCGAGAATAATTTTATTCGTAATTCAACGAACATTAGTTTCAAAAAAAGAGATTGACCCGAAATCAATGCTCCTTTTTACAAGTACAATCGCCAAAGAATTCTCTGAAGAGTTCCTTTGCAAGTGCCCAATTTTCGCGATTGATACAGTATTTCACCTTTGGAGGTTCTACTTCTCCCTGTATAAGTCCAGCCTCTTTAAGTTCCTTGAGATGTTGTGAAACGGTAGCCTTAGCAATGGGCAACTCTTCATGAATACAACCAAAACAACAGTCTTCCCTTTTTGCCAAAAACTGAAGAATGGCGACGCGAGCAGGATGCCCCATTGCTTTTGAGAAGCGGGCTATCTGCTCCTGCTTTGTTGTATAATCTTTCTTTTCACTCATACTACTTTATATTTCTGTTCGCAAAATTACGAACAAATTCTTGTGCAACCAAAATAATCATTGATTTTTTGTTTCCTTATTTACTACAGACTAAACTATTTTAGGTATTCTACCACTCCTACACCCACCATTTCTCATAACTTTTGGGGATTGGTTAATTCCAAATAGATGTGTAACTTTGCAACAGCAAAACATTTTTTCGGATGATGGTAATGAATAACGCAATAGGTTTTAAGAACACTGACAAGATGCGCAACTTAGTGAGCAATAACAGTTCACTCATTTTAGTCATGGGGCGCTTCGGAATATCTTTGGGATTTGGCGATAAGACGGTGAGGGAGGTGTGTCGCGCTCATGGCGTGGATGAAAACACGTTTTTGGAGGTGGTGAATTTCGTTTCCAACAGGAAGTACCATTACGAATCCCTCTCGCTACCCTCACTTATCGGCTACCTTAAGCAAGCCCACGAATATTATTTGGAATTTAACCTTCCAAATATCCGTCGCAAACTCATTGAAGCCATTGATTGTTCGGGTAAAAACGAATTGGCGCTACTGATTCTTAAGTTCTACGATGAATATGTGGCGGAGGTGAAAAAGCACATGGAGTATGAAAATGAAGTAGTCTTTACCTATGTCGAACAACTCTCTCAGGGCTACCTCAACCGCAATTTCTCCATCTCGACTTTCGCTGGGAAGCACGCACCTATTGAATACAAACTCAACGAACTGAAGGACATCATCATCCGCTACTATCCCGAAAAGAACAACTACTTGCTCAACGCCGTATTGCTGGACATCATCCTTTGCGAACAGGATTTATCAACCCATTGCGGAATAGAAGACCAGTTGTTTGTGCCTGCCGTAAAGCTGATTGAACAACAACTGCAAAAGAGTGGGACTGTCGTGTATGCTGATGATACAGAGAGAGACACCGTTGAAAAGGAAAAACTGGAAACCCTCAGCGAGCGCGAAAAGGAAATAATCGTTTGCATCACCAAAGGCATGAGCAATAAGGAAATTGCCGACCACCTTTTCCTCTCTGTCCACACCGTCATCACCCACCGCCGAAACATCTCCAGCAAACTCCAAATTCGCTCCACCGCAGGACTTATTATTTATGCTATAGCCAACAAACTGGTGTGCATTGAGGAGATACAGGGGTAAAGGAAAAAGGCCTCAACTTATAGTACTTAATAATATACATTTAGGGCTGACTTCACGGTAATGGAGTCAGCCCTAAATGTAATGTTTATACAAACCTTATGGTTATCGTTTGGTTTTTCCAAATAAATCAGAATGGGAACCAGTGTTTATCATCAACATTAGCAATTCATCTTCATATTGTTCCCAAATAAGTAACCAATCGGGTTCAATATGACATTCCCATTGCCCCTTGCGATTACCATGCAAAAGATGAGGACGATAACTTTGAGGGAGAAAACCGTCCTTTTCAAGAAGTTCCATAACCTTGCGTAATTTATCAAGTGGTAAACCTCTCTTAAAACAACGCTTGACATCCTTCTCAAATTGCTTTGTCGTACGTAATTTATAAGCCATCAGAGTCCCATGCTTTTAAAGAAATCATCAACAGAGTTGTATTCATTCACACGTCCTTCTTTTATATCAAGCATAGAACGCTCATAGTTACTCATTTTTTTACGACGGGGAATAGTTATTTTTCCTACTCCCTTAACCATGCTGATAGCCTTCTTTATGTCCTTCAACATTGACATATCCTCAATGTTGACAAGTATTTGTCCCTGAGTAGGAATTTTTACGGTATTATCCATAATCATTATGTATTATAAACGTAGTTCTATTATTGAACTTCAGTAATAGCTAAAACTCAATAATAACTTTCTACCGCTTTACTTGATAATCCTATTGCGCTGATTGTTTGCCTTCTCGGGTTTCGACTTTCCAATGCGCTTACCCGTAGATTTTTTCTTTGCTGCCGCCTTGGCTTTGTGGGCAAAGGGGTTTTTCTTGTTGACTACCATAAACTTTAAAGGAGAAAGGAGAAAGGAGAAAGACCATGCGGAGTGCATACTTTCTTGTCTACTCGTACCTTAAAAACTCGTCTACTAAAACTTATGCTTCAACCAACTCCCCCTTGAGGGTTGCTGAAGATGCCGAAGTGATGCGCACACGCACGGTTTGCCCCGTGTGATGTCCCTTGCGGTCGAAGACAACTACCTTGCCTTGCTCCGTGCGTCCGAAGAGTTGCTCGCGCGAACGCTTGGAGGTGCCTTCGATCAACACTTCGTACTCCTTACCTATACAAGCCGTGTTAGCAGCAAGCGAAAGTTCGTTTTGAAGTGCAATGAGTTCTTCCAAGCGGCGCACCTTGGTGGCTTCGTCAATATCATCGGGAAGATGCTTTGAGGCATAAGTGCCGGGGCGCTCGGAATATTTGAACATGAACGAGGAATCGTAACCACACTCACGCATGAGCGAGAGCGACTCTTGGTGGTCCTCCTCCGTCTCTGAGCAATAGCCCGCAAAGATGTCGGTAGAAAGTCCGCAGTCAGGGATGATGCGACGGATGGCAGCCACACGGTCGAGATACCATTCGCGGGTGTACTTGCGGTTCATGAGTTTGAGAATGCGGTTGGAACCACTCTGCACGGGCAAATGGATTTGCTTGCACACGTTAGGTTCTTCGGCAATCACATGAAGCGTTTCGTCGGACATATCCTTAGGATGTGACGTTGTGAAACGCACACGCATTCCCGGCACTGCCCTTGCTACACGGCGCAGGAGTTCAGGAAAGGCAATCGTTTCGCCATCCGCTTCCCAACGGTAGGAATTGACGTTCTGCCCCAGCAGGGTTACCTCCTTATAATTGCGTGCTTCAAGGTCCTTCACCTCAGTCAAGATACTTTCAATATCACGCGAACGCTCACGACCGCGCGTGTAGGGCACGATACAGTAATGGCAGAAGTTGTTACACCCACGCATGATGCTCACAAAGCCCGAAAGGTGGTTGCCGTGCACTCGCTGGGGAACGACATCGCGATACGTTTCCGTCAGTGAGAGTTCCACGTCAATCGCCTTCTCGCCCAACTCAGCCTGAGCGATGAGATGGGGCAACGAAAGGTAGGCATCAGGACCCGCAACAAGGTCTGCGCCGTGGTCGTTCAAGAGTCCTTCCTTCACACGTTCCGCCATGCAACCGAGCACTCCGATAATCAGCTTTCTACCCTTACGTTTCAAGGCATTGAGCGCCTCCAAGCGGTGGATAATCTTCTGTTCGGCGTTGTCACGCACAGAACATGTGTTCAAGAAAACGGCATCCGCCTCATCCAATGATTCACACGTTTCATAATCCGCCATTTTCATGACAGAAGCCACCACTTCACTGTCTGCCACATTCATTTGGCAGCCGTATGTTTCTATATAAAGTTTCTTCATAGCGTATAGTTATAGGGGCAAAATTACGAATTTTTGTTTACTTTTGCGGAAAGCTTTTAGTTAATAATGACCGGACGGCAGTTGTACTCCGTACTCTGTTAGCTGTACTCTAAAATTTATGCGTAAACTCACTATAGAAGAACTCCAGCGCATGGACGTTGCGGAGTTCAAGCAATCTGAAAAATTACCGCTCGTGGTTGTGCTCGACAATGTGCGTAGTTTGCACAACGTAGGCAGTGTGTTCCGCACGGCCGACGCTTTCCGCTTAGAGCGTGTCGTGCTTTGTGGCATCACCGCCTGCCCGCCTTCTGCAGAAATCCATAAGACGGCACTCGGAGCGGAAGACAGTGTGGATTGGACCTATTATAACGACGCCACCGACGCCGTTGCGGCACTCAAGGCGGAGGGTTACACCGTCTTTGCCGTAGAACAAGTGGAAGGCAGTGTGCTACTTCCTGACCTCACACTCAACCCCACAAAGCGCTATGCCGTAGTGATGGGAAATGAAGTGAAGGGCGTGCAACAAACCGTAGTAGATGCTGCCGACTATGCCCTCGAAATTCCACAATACGGCACGAAGCACTCGCTTAATGTCTCTGTCACGGCAGGCATTGTGATGTGGAAATTCTTGGAACTTTTGGGAGTAAAAGGGTAAAACACAGAACGCTACGCATAAGTAATAGAATTTACTTTTGAAGTAATAGAATTTTTCTTAAACGTAACAGAATTCGTAGCATCAGTAACGGCGTACAACTACAGTCAAACGTGCTTGTCAATACATCTATTGAAAACACGCTACACATACGGACTTTAGTTGTACGCTGCTTCTTTTCTCTATTTTATTGTTTATCCTTTTTTAAAAAAACACCTTATAAAAAAGAGCGAACCGAAGATTCATGCATCTTCAGTTCGCTCTTTTAATATTAAGCCTGCTTGTTTGCTTCAACCCACTTACGTGCATTCACGAATGCTTCCATCCAGGGAGTTACATCCTGCGCAAGGCGGTCGGCGGGATAGTAAGCGTTTTGCCAGGGATAGAAGGCGCGCTCAAGGTGAGGCATCATTGCGAGGTGACGTCCGTCGGGAGAGCAAATACCTGCTACACTGTAGTCAGAACCATTAGGATTAGCGGGATATTCGTCGTAAGAGTACTTGAGGACTACGTTGTACTTGTCTTCAGCATAGGGAAGGCTGAACTTACCTTCGCCGTGAGCCACCCAAATACCGAGTTGGTCACCACTGAGTGAGCCAAACATCACGCTACGATTCGTTGTAACAGTTACACCTACAAACGCACTTTCAAACTTGTGAGAGTCGTTGTGGAGCATGTGCGTACGCTTCTTGTGGTCGGGGTTAATAAGGTTGAGTTCTACCATAAGTTGGCAACCGTTACATACACCGAGTGAGAGCGTATCCTTACGTGCGTAGAAGCGGTCGAGAGCTGCCTTTGCCTTGGGGTTGTAAAGGAAGGCGCCTGCCCAACCCTTTGCTGAACCCAATACGTCGGAGTTAGAGAAACCACCGCAGAAGACAATCATATTTACATCGTCGAGCGTTTCACGACCCGTAATGAGGTCGGTCATCATAACGTCCTTCACATCAAATCCGGCAAGGTAGAGCGCATACGCCATTTCGCGTTCGCCGTTCGTACCCTTTTCACGAATGATTGCTGCACGCACACCGCTGGGAGTGCGACGGTTGGGATTGATGCCGAGACTTTCAAACGTACCCTTAAATTCGGGACGGAGGTTAAACTCGATGGGCTGCTGCTTATAGTTTTCGTAACGCTTCTTAGCACATCCGTGGAAGCTCTGCTTCGTATCGAGGAGGTAAGAAGTTTCGTACCAGATTTCGCGCAAGTGATCAATACCAAACTGATAAGTAGCGCCGTCCTTTTCTACCAAGATGTGGCGTTCGTCAGTGGGCTGACCTACCTTCAAATAACTTACGCCTGCTTCATCAAGGAGTGCCTTGAACGCAGCCTTATTCTTATCGCTCACCTGTACGATAACACCAGGATTTTCTGCGAAGAGAATCTTCACGAGGTCTGCTTCCTTAAACTTGTCAAGGTTAATGCAAAGACCGCCTTCTGTGTTAGCGAAGCACATTTCGAGCAACGTAGTAATCATACCACCTGCAGAAATGTCGTGACCTGACATGATGAGACCCTTTTCAATTAACTGCTGAACAGCATTGAAGGCGTCGCGGAAATATTCGGGATTCTGAACTGTGGGAACGTCACTACCTACGCGGTTCAAGCTTTGTGCGAATGCCGAACCACCGAGGCGGAGTGTGTCAAACGAGAAGTCGATGTGGTAGAGGGCAGACTTTTCGCAGTTTACTACTACGGGGCTCACCACCTTGCGCACATCGCTCACTTCACCGCCTGCACTGACGATTACAGTACCCGGAGAAATAATCTTTTCGTCGTTAGGATACTTCTGGGTCATTGAAAGCGAGTCCTTACCTGTAGGAACGTTGATTTCAAGAGCGCAGCAGAAGTCAGAGAGTGCTTCTACACCGCGATAGAGACGCGCATCTTCACCCTTCTGTGAGCGACAGGGCCACATCCAGTTTGCAGAAAGGCTCACGCTATCCAATCCGTTTGCCAAAGGTGCCCAAACGAGGTTTGTAAGTGCTTCAGCAACTGAAAGAACAGAACCAGCAGCGGGATCAGCCAAACCTGCCTGAGGAGCATGTCCGATTGCCGTAGCAATACCTGCCTTACCGCGGTAGTCGAGTGCCACTACGCCACAGTCAGCAAGGGGTAACTGAAGTTCACCTTGGGTTTGCTGTTGCGCAACCTTACCTGTAACCGAACGGTCTACCTTATTCGTCAACCAGTCCTTACAAGCCACAGCTTCAAGCTGGAGCACGTTGGTCAAATATTCGTCAAGGTTCTTAACGTCGTAGGTAACGTTTTCATACTTACGCTCTACGGTTTCGTCAACCATGATAGTCTTGGGAGAGTGACCGAACATCTGAGCCACATCAAGGTCGAAGGGACGCACACCATCCGCTTGTTCGAAAGCAAAATGGGCATCGCCCGTACATTCACCCACTACGTACATCGGAGCACGTTCGCGTTCAGCAATCTTGCGTACATGTTCGATAGCCTTTTCGTCGATGAGCAAGCCCATACGTTCCTGACTTTCGTTGGCAATGATTTCCTTTGCCGAAAGAGTCTGGTCGCCGATGGGGAGATTCTTCATGTCGATAACACCACCGCATTCTTCCACCAACTCTGAGAGACAGTTTACGTGACCTGCAGAACCGTGGTCGTGGATAGAAACAACGGGGTTTACATCTTCTTCACAGAGGGCACGCACCAAGTTGTTCGCACGCTTCTGCATTTCGGGGTTCGCACGCTGAACGGCATTGAGCTCGATACCTGAACTGTAGCGACCTGTATCTACTGAAGAAACAGAACCACCTCCGAGACCAATGCGATAGTTATCACCACCGACAACAACAACCTTGTTACCCTTCTGAGGCGTACCCTTAAGGCAGTCGCGCTTTGTGCCATAACCCACACCACCTGCGAGCATGATCACCTTGTCATAGCCATACTTTTCACCATTTTCCTGGTGTTCGAAAGTAAGTACAGAACCCGTGATAAGGGGCTGACCAAACTTGTTACCGAAGTCACTTGCACCGTTAGAAGCCTTAATCAAAATCTGTTCGGGAGTCTGATAGAGCCACTGACGTACGGGAAGAATGTCCTCCCAACTGCGTCCGCCGTCCAAGCGTGGGTAAGCCGTCATATAAACTGCCGTACCAGCGATAGGCCAAGAACCTACACCGCCACCCATACGGTCACGGATTTCACCACCTGTACCTGTTGACGCACCGTTAAAGGGTTCTACAGTTGTGGGGAAGTTATGTGTTTCAGCCTTCAAAGAAATGACTGATTCAATATCCTTGATGACGAAGAAGTCAGAAGTAGAGTGGTCCTTGGGAGCAAATTGTTCTACAACGGGACCTACTGAGAAGGCTACGTTATCCTTATAGGCAGAAATAATCTTGTGAGGATTTTCCTGTGTAGTCTTCTTAATCATCGCGAAGAGCGAAGAGGGCATTTCCTGACCGTCAATGATGAACGTACCACCGAAAATCTTGTGACGGCAGTGCTCAGAGTTCAACTGCGCAAAGCCGAAGACTTCAGAGTCAGTGAGTTTGCGGTTAAGCTGAGCCTCAACGTTGTGGAGGTATTGGATTTCCTCGGGCGAGAGTGCGAGACCTTCCTGCTCGTTATACGCTTCGAGGTCGTCAATCTGCTGAATAGCCGCAGGCTGAAGGTTAATCGTGAAAATATCCTGGTTCAAGCCCGTGTACATACGCTGAAGCATGGGGTCGTAATCCGCATCCTTGCTTGCAACGGGGAAATATTCTTCAATACGAGAGATACCCTGGAGGTTCATGTTCTGTGTAATTTCCACAGCATTCGTACTCCAAGGCGTAATCATTTCACGGCGGGGACCTACGAAGTAACCCTCGAGCGTTTCACCCTCAAGAAGTGTAGCGTCGCCGTAAAGCCAGCAAAGTTCATTTACTTCATCCTGTGTGAGCTGGTGATTTACCTGAGTTGCAATCACTGACTGCTCCTTTGTCTGAAAAAACAAAATCATAATATGGTAGGATAATGGTTTATATATTTCCTTGCAAAGATACATTTTAAAAGTAAAAGAGGAAAGGTTAGTGCTCAGAAAACGATGGGTTAACAGACATTTTTTTTACATTTTCAAATTAGAAGTAGAAAATAAACAAACTCCACCCGTCATATTAAAAAATTATTCCCCATAAACCATGCTTTTCTGAGGGTTATTTTGAAGTCTAAAACTATATGAAAATTAGGGAAAATTCTATTTCACTTAAGGCGCACAATGTCTAACTTTGTTTTCCTTAAGTGATGATATAGCAATTGACCAAATACAAGAAGAAGAATCATACCCCCTCCCCGCCTACGGAGGTACTCCCCCTATCTTAAGGGAAACAAAGGTAATGCTGAGGGAGACTCAGAGAATGTCATCATACCCCCTCCCCTCCTGCGGAGGTACTCCCCTTATCTTAAGGGAAACAAAGGTAATGCTGAGGGAGACTCAGAGAATGTCATCATAC
>CALFGU010000003.1 GCA_937877685.1 uncultured Prevotella sp. | reverse complement strand
AACATTCTATGGTTGCACATATCTGCAAATCAACTTGGAACCGGTTGCAGGATGGGATTATATCAATCCAGACTACAATGATGTTCAAGGTTGGTGTCCTGCGGATAGATTCGTGGAAGATGTACAGTTTGAAATGGTAAGCCAATACTTCTTTGAAGAAGGTATGAAAGAAGCTATCGAAGCCAATGGATTCGTAATTTTAGAAAAAATCAATCCTACATTGCAAGCTATTATTGACAAGCATAACGAAGCATAAAGCTGATGGACAGACGGAAGAACGGAGGAACTTTCGTCTGGTAAAGCTACACCAGAATATCCAAAGTATCTGGGTGCAATATAAAAAGAAAAGGACGGAAAATTATATGACTATTATGGAATTGATGGAAATGTGCATTGACCCCAGTTTTTGTAAGGTAGAAATTTATGATACCAACAAAGATAAAACTGTTTGGTCTGGTTGGGCAGACGAACTTCCCGAAGAATACGGAGAAAGGATGATTGAATCTTTTGATGTTCCTACGGACAGTTGTTCGACTTTTAACATTTGATAGGTGATGACTAGCGGAATTTTCCGCTAGTAAACCAACACCCTACATATTCAAAGTAGTAGGCAAATGGTAACAAAAAGAAAAGGGGAAGACATCACGTCTGCCCCTTTCATCAGGTTAGGTTAGTTAGGTTAATGAGGTACGGGAAGTATGTCCCGTAAAACATTGATGCAAAGATAATGGTGCAAACCCATTTCTGCTCCCATAAACCTCCAATGTTGTCGTTATGGCATGAGGTATCCTTTCTGAAAAATTATTACCGCTTTTAGCGGTTTGTGCGTTAACAAACCGTCTATCCAAAATAGTCAGAATATTGAAAAAAGAAAGATAAGAGTATGAAAATTTACAAAGAAAAACAATTTTTAATATTTGATTTTGACGGTACATTAACCGATTCATCAGAAGGTATTTTCAAAAGCCTTACTTATGCTTTTGAAAGCTATGGTCACGGCCAGCCACCTGCTGATTTGCTTAAAAGATTTATAGGTCCACCACTTTATCACAGTTTTACTGTTTTTTGTGGCTTTGACGATAAACACGCTTGGGAAATGACCGATAAGTATCGTGAAAGATACAAGGTCAAGGGTTATCTTGAAAGTTGTCTTTATGACGGTGTTGCTGAAACTCTTAAAAAATTAAAAGAGCAAGGCTATCTCCTTGCAACAGCGTCTTCAAAGCCTTTGCATTTTGTTGACCAGATTTGTGAAAATCTTGGAATCAAGCAGTATTTCCATTTTCTTGGTGGTACTGAATTTGACAACACAAGTGAAAGCAAAGCAACAGTTATAGAAAATGCTATGAAAAATATCGGTGCAACTCTCGACGAAACCCTTATGATTGGTGACACAAAATTCGACATTGAGGGTGCACATCAGGTTGGTATTCCTTGCGTCGCTGTAACATATGGTTTTGGTACACTTGAAGATTTCAAGGAATATAATGCCGAATATATTGTAGATACAGCAGAAGAAATTTTAGATTTAGTGAAGTGAAATTATGTCAACACCTTTAGCAGACAGACTTCGTCCGCAGACCATTGACGATATGGTGGGACAACGACACCTTTTAGGTGAAAATATGCCTTTAAGAAATATTGTTGAGTCAGGCTATTTACCAAATTTAATATTTTACGGTCCGTCAGGCACAGGCAAAACAACTCTTGCTCGTATAATTGCTAAAAATACAAACCGTAAGCTTCACCATATAAATGGTACAAATGCAAGTACAGCCGACATCAAGGCTATTGTAAGTGAGCTTGACACCTTTGCGGCACCAAACGGAATTTTACTTTATCTTGACGAGATTCAGTATTTTAACAAAAAGCAACAGCAAATTTTGCTTTCATACATTGAAAACACCCTTCGTGAAACCCTCACCTATAAACCCGATACTTATACGCTCACCCTTGACGATCAGCAGATAGAGCAACGCGCCTTCGTGATTGCTTGTGCCAATGCCTCGCAATATGGCAACAATGCCTTCATAGCTCCTGCCGCAACGATGAGCGACGGACTCATGGATATTACCGTCCTTGAACCCTTCTCTGCCATTGAAGCGCCCCAGTTGGCACTCCAACTCTTTAACGGCACACTGACTACGAACAGTCGTGTGAAAACATTTAAAGCACGCAAGGCACATATTAAACGTTTGAGCAAGGCACCTGTTCATGTAGATGGTGACCCCCTATTAACTGACACCGAAATAGATGTGGAAATACATCCTAAGGGCATTCTTATGGTTGTTAATCCTTCCGCGCCCCCACGTCGCCTTAATCTTCTTCAAGTCTTTTCAGATCAGTTTAATGAGTTGCCTCAGCATCTTATGGATATGAACACTGAGTTCACCCGAAGTAGTGAAAAGAACATTAAGCAATTCAACAAATCGGTCAAGAAGTTGATAGAGTAAACAATCATGTGCAGGAAGTTCTTTCCAGCGTAATATGATTGTGGCATATAATTAACTCATAATAGTTGTAATAAAAGAAAATGATTTCCCCACAAATGTTTAAACACCTTGTTTCTATCTTCGCAATGCTCCTTTTGAGTGTTGCGGAGATTTTTGCTGGTGGCAAGTATGTATTAGTGACTTCTGTTGATGACTTAGAGGTCGGTGCGAAGGTTATAATTGTTAGTAGAGATTATTCACTTGCCATGAGCACAGAACAGTCTGGACGTGGTCGTGGTCAAACTAACATTACATTTGCAGATGATGCTAAAACAATTATCTCAGACTTACAACTCCCAATCCAACAATTAGAAATCGTTACAGGGAGCAAGCAAGATTCTTATGCGCTGAGTTTTGGTGATTCATTTTTAAATAGTCCAAGCGGAAATAATTTAAATTTTATAAAACAAAAGCAAAATTCCTCTAGCGTAAAAATTAGTATTACGGATTTAGGGATAGCAACTATTGAATTTCAAAGAACTTCTGATTCAAGTAGGTACCTTAAATACAATGGTTCAACCACATTCTCTTGCTACACAAAGGGGCATTCTGGAGATATTTCTTTATTTCGATATGTGGAAGAACTCCCTAAATTTTCAATAAGTTCAGTAGGTTACGCTACATATTTCACCGATCATGCATTCATAATGCCTGAAGGAGTTGAAGGAGGCATCATCACAGCAGTGGATGGGCAGACATTATCAATAGACTATCGTTACGCTCCAGGCGATGTGGTTCCCGCAGAAACGGGATTGTTGCTTCGTGGGGAGCAAGGTGTGTATCGTTATAACACAACTCAGACTGACCTCGTTGCCCCCGCCGGAAATATGCTTACAGGACTCTTAGTAGATGGAGAAACAACCGCAGAGGGTGATGTCCTCTACTACAAACTTGCAAATGATGCTACTGACGGACTCGGATTTTACTGGGGAGCAGCAGATGGAGGCGCTTTCTATATTGCAGCCAACAAAGCATATTTGGCAGTTCCCAAAGCAATGGGCGTACGTGGATTTTCATTGCAAGATATTGCCACAACAGGAATCACAAACGTTGCTCATCGCCCCCTTCAAAAAGGAATCTTTGACCTACATGGTAGATGTATAAACGTTACAGACGTAAACCTTTTGAAACAAGGCGTTTACATTGTTAACGGCAAGAAGATGATTGTTAGATAATTTAGAAGATAAGCAGACGCATGAGCAAAACATACATCTCGCCTCGAGTTGAGGTGGTTTCTTTTGAACTTGAAAATATCCTTGCAGGTTCTCCACAACTTCACAATAAATATACAGATAGCGACGCCTTAACCCAGCGCTACCAACCCTGGAATGCTGAGCAGTGGACCTCTACAGAAGAGCAATAATCCATTTACGGTTCCCATTAAATGAATGAAGAGATCCGTGGATTATTGGTTTCTTTAAACGTAGATTAATAGCATCAAAATTAAGTCTCACTTAGTAAAAATTCTTTGAGACTTAATTTAAATTCTTTGAGACTTAGTTTTTACTAAAATAGATATGCTTTTGGAGGACACTTAATTGGACACAATTCAATGCTAAATTGTGGCGCTCGTATTACTTAAAAATTGTGTTTCACTAGGGGATAATCCGCTAGCAAATACACCTTCTTTAAGCATTATTGATAAGAACAAAATGTTTAAATACTTCTAAATTAATTATTGATAAGAACAAAAAGGGCATGACAAAACGCGTTTTGTCATGCCCTTTTTGTCTGCAAAATGTTTAAATACTTCTAAATTAATGATTTTTAGGAATCTTTTTTGTCTTTGTGCGTCGTTTCCACTTTACATTTGCGCCAAAATCTAACTCTTCAACCGTTAACCTTATAAAACTAACAGACTATGAAAAAACTATGGTTTCGCCTAAAAATGGCGTTGTTTGCACTATTGCCTATGTGTTGTTATTCACAAACGAAAAGCGCCACCGATGTATTAGAAGAAGACTTTATTGATATATCAACAGTTCCTGCGCTTGACGTTTCAAGGTATATGGGAGTGTGGTATGAAATTGCGCGTTATGAGAATCGCTTTGAGCGAGGAATGACACATGTGCGAACGACTTATTCCTTAGATAAGAATGGCAAGTTGCGCATTCAAAACGAAGGGGTTAAAAATGGGAAGCATTACACCTCGAAAGGTAAAGGTAAAATCCCCGATCCGTTAAATTATCCTGGGCGAATGCGCGTTAGTTTCTTCCTTTGGTTTTATTCTGATTATTATGTACTTGAATTGGATGAGCGTGACTATATGTATGCCGTAGTAGGAAGTAGTGATAGTGATTTCCTCTGGATATTATATAGGTATCCCGTAATGCCTAAGGAACTCTTAACGGATTTGCTCCAACGCATCGAAAAACGCGGTTATGATGTGTCTCGATTGCTGTTCGTCGATCAGAAGTAGCAAAAGAAAAGCACCTTGTTACGTGGTAACGAGGTGCTCTATAAGTATTTTGGTGCCTATGCCAATAAGGAGGATGCCTCCCCATAGTTCAGCGTTTAGGCGAAGGCGTTTTCCCATTGTTGCTCCTAATACGCTTCCGAGTAGTGAAAAAAGAAAAGACACGAGGCCTATGATAAGGACAGGGGAAATGATGCTTTTCAGATTGTCAATGCCTAAGCAGGCGAAAGAGACGCCTACAGCAAGGGCATCAATGCTTGTGGCCACGGCCAATGTGAGAATTATCGCCAGTTGAGTGGGGGATGGGGTGGGGGCATTATCTTTCTCCGTAAAATGTTCGTATATCATCTTGCCTCCAATGAAGAGTAGCAATGTGAATGCTATCCAATGGTCCCACGCTTCGGTGACTCCCGCTGTACATAACGTAAGTCCCCATCCAATCAGGGGCATGCCTCCTTGGAAGAGTCCGAAAAAGAAAGCCATGGTAAGGAATGTGGACCATTGCAGGCGCTTAAGCGAGATGCCGCTTGCGATACTTACCGCAAAACAGTCCATTGCTAAGGCAACGGCTAATAGTAGTGTTTCGAAGAATGTCATGTGAGAATTTCTTTGATGTAAGGGTGTGTTTGACCTTTCTCCAGTTTTCAGAGTTAAATAATAAAAGGCAAAACACTATTTTAGAACTTCGTGTTTTGCCTTTTAATTGTCGGGGAGACAGGATTCGAACCTGCGACCCCTTGGTCCCAAACCAAGTGCGCTAACCGGACTGCGCTACACCCCGAACTGATTTTGCGAGTGCAAAGTTAGTTTTTTTTTCTGGATGTCCCAAATTTTAGTCAAACTTTATCGCTTTCACTGGTGTGATTTTAGAAAGAACCAGGGTAGGGATAAAGAGCGAGAGGAAAATGAGTAGCACAGTTACAGCGTTGATTAACACTATAATATAAGGATTGATTACTACGTGAACCTCAGTCACGTAATAGTGGTCAGGATCTAACTTCACAAAATGAAATTTTTGTTGAAGAATGAGCAATGTTAGGGCAATGGTATTTCCAAGCAGGACTCCCCTTGCCGTGATGAGCATAGCGAGTTTGATGAATGTTGCGCGTAATTGCCCGTCAGTTGCTCCCATGGCTTTCAAAATTCCTATAGCGGGTGTGCGTTCCAACATTATGATGAGCAATCCGCTACTTACGGTGAAGACTGCCACTCCAAGCATCAGCGCTAAGACCACCCAGACGTTTGTGTTAAGGATGTTGAGCCAAGAAAATACCTGAGGGTAATGTTCGTTAACCGCAATAGCACTAATTTTGTGGAACCCTTGAAGTGCTTCTCTTACTTGCAGAAGCGTCTGGTCAAGTTTGTCGAAAGATGCTGTGTTTAGTTCAATTTCGCTATACTCTTTGTTGCTCCACCCATTGAGTTTACACACGGTGTAACGGTCTGTGATAACCGTAGATTCGTCAAATTGTTTGAGGTTAGTGTCATAGATGCCCACGATATGCATACGTCGCATCTTGATGTTGTCTTCAAAGAAATAGGCATAGATGCGTTCGCCCACTTTTAAGTCAAGCGTGTTGGCTATACGCCTTGAGAGCACAATTTCATTTGTTGCGGAATCAGGGGATAACACAGGAAGTCTGCCCTCAATGAGCGCTTCGTTAAGATAAGTCGTGTCGTAGGTTTCATCAATCCCTTTCAGGTGGATGGGTTTAAAGTGTGTCCCCGTTTTTAAAACTCCAATTTTAAGCGCAACCTTTTGTAGGTGGGTTACATTCTCAATGTTCTGAATCTTTTCTTCAATATAAGGGGGAAGACTGATGGGATGTGCGTCAGGTAATTGGAGTGTTGCAAGATTGAGCACTTCAATTTCTGCGGCAAATCCTGTAATCTTTTTTGTCAGTTCTTCTTTGAATCCCGCCAACACACTTACGGACAACAACATAACGGCAAGGCCTAAGGCGATGCCGCAAATAGCAACACGTATGGCGGGTTTCGATGCACCTCGTCTAGTGTTGGTATGTCCACGAAAGAAACGTTTGGCTAGAAAGTACATAGTGGTGAGAGATTCGTTTTAACGAAGGAAAGGTGAAGCGTGTTCGTTCCCTGTGTTTGATAAGATAATGAAGATTGAGGCGAATAGTAAAAGAAAAAAGGAGAGAGGAACTGGTTGCACAAACTTTTATTCGTCAGCATTTTTGCTCCTATTTCCTTTCTCCTTTTTTCTTTCCTGAATTTAGGCGTTAGTTCTTCCTGGATAAGCCTCAAGAGCTTTGCCCAGTACAACAAGCGCATTCATTAGGTCTTCTTTCTTAAGTACGTAAGCAATGCGCACTTGGTTAACTCCAGCACCTGGTGTAGTATAGAACCCTGCCGCAGGCGCCATCATGACTGTTTGCCCTTCATATTCAAAATCAGTAAGGCACCATTCGCAGAACTTTTCCGCATCGTCAACGGGAAGTTTGGCAACTGTATAGAAAGCGCCCATAGGAATTGGAGAATAAACCCCAGGAATGCGGTTTAACCCGTCAATCAAGCACTTACGGCGCTCTACATATTCGTCATAGATTTCACGACTGTATTCAGGCGTAGCATCCAACGATGCTTCAGCGATGAGTTGTCCGATAAGCGGAGGACTCAAACGTGCCTGGCAGAACTTCATAACGGCATTTCTAACCTCTTCGTTCTTCGTAATCAATGCGCCAATACGAATGCCACACTCGCTATAACGTTTTGAAACGGAGTCAATGAGCACTACGTTGTTCTCAATACCTTCAAGGTGGCAAGCAGAGATATAGGGGGAACCTGTATAGATAAATTCACGATACACCTCGTCGGAGAAGAGGTAAAGGTCGTACTTCTTCACCAAGTCGCGAATCTGATTCATTTCGCGACGTGTGTAAAGATAACCCGTGGGATTGTTGGGGTTGCAAATCAAAATGGCACGAGTGCGCTCGTTGATAAGTTCTTCAAACTTCTCTACTTTAGGAAGTGCAAATCCTTCTTCAATCGTTGTTGCAATGGTGCGAATCTTTGCTCCTGCAGAAATAGCGAATGCCATGTAGTTGGCATAAGCAGGTTCGGGGACAATGATTTCATCCCCAGGATTTAAGCAAGAAAGAAACGCAAAAAGCACTGCTTCAGAACCACCTGACGTAATGATAATGTCATCGGCAGAAAGATGGATGTCAAACTTTTCATAATAATGCGTGAGTTTCTCACGATAGCGCAAGAAACCCTGACTTGGACTATATTCCAAAAGTGTGCGGTCAATCTTTTTGAGCACATCCAATCCTTCTTTGGGAGTGGGGAGGTCGGGCTGACCAATATTTAGGTGATAAACCTTAGTTCCACGACGTTTTGCCGCAGATGCTAAAGGCGCTAATTTACGAATCGGTGATTCAGGCATATCAATGCCACGTTCAGATATTTTGGGCATAGTTTAAGTAGTTGAGTCTCGTTTGAAGGAGTCAAAATAAGGTTAATATTGCCGTTAATAGGCATTCTGTTTGCAAAAGTAATATTTTAAATAAGAAATACAACGTCTGTAGTGTGAAAAAACCAAGTGAAATTGGGTTTAGATAAGTATTTTTGTTTTACTTTTGTGGAGCAATCATATAAACCTTGGAGAATAGAACAGAATTTCAGTCCTTCTGCTTTTTCTTCAAAATCAAATACGACCTTAAATCCATGAAGAATATACGTGAAAATATGCGCTACCTTCAGTTGTTGGCAAAGGAATTTCCTAATGTCTCTGCTGTAACTTCTGAGATTATAAATTTGGAAGCCATCTTACATCTTCCAAAATCCACGGAGCACTTTATGGCAGACATTCATGGTGAGTATGAAGCGTTTCAGCACGTACTTCGTAATGCATCAGGAAACATTAAGCGTAAGGTACACGAGATATTTAGCGAACAATTGGATAATGAAGAGTTGAAGGAACTTTGTACGCTCATTTATTATCCTGAACAGAAGTTAGAACTGCTTCATCGTTCAGGACGTAATATGCCTGAGTTTTATCAAAGTACGTTGCATCGCTTGATTGCTGTTTGCCGTAATGTTTCTTCAAAATATACGCGTTCAAAGGTGCGCAAAAGTTTGCCCCGCGAATTTGCCTACATAATTGAAGAATTGTTGCATGAATCTTCCGACCGTCACAACAAGCAGGCATACTATAATATCATTATCCAAACAATTATAGGCACCAAGCGTGCTGATGCTTTCGTGACTCAGTTGTGCTATCTCATTCAGCGCCTTGCTGTCGATCAGTTACACATTCTTGGTGATATTTTTGACCGTGGTCCTGGCGCCCATCTTATTATGGATATGTTGTGTAACTATCACAATTTAGACATAGAGTGGGGGAACCACGACATTCTTTGGATGGGCGCAGCAGCAGGAAATCCTGCTTGTGTAGCTACAGTAATTCGTTTGTCTCTTCGTTATGCAAACACGAAGACGTTGGAAGAAGGGTATGGCATTAATATGGTTCCCTTGGCAACCTTTGCCATGGAAACTTATGCCGATGATCCGTGTGAACGTTTCAAACCCTTTATTGAATTTACAGGCGAAGGGTCTCCGCGTGAAAAGACACAACGACTGATTGCTCAAATGCACAAGGCGATTGCTGTGATTCAATTTAAACTTGAAGGGCAACTCTATCAAAACCATCCTGAATGGGGAATGTTGCATCGCAGTTTGTTGCAACATGTGAACTTTGAGTGTGGCACTATTACGTATGAGGGCACAGAGCATCCCATGCTCGACACCTATTTCCCAACCATAGATGCTTCCGATCCCTTGCGCTTGACGGAGGAAGAGCAAGACATTATGGACAGTTTGGTGCGCTCCTTCTGCATTAGCGAACGCTTGCAACGCCACATGCAGTGCCTGCTTACGAATGGGGGAATGTTCTCCGTTTGTAATTCTAATTTGCTTTTCCATGCTTCACTCCCCTTGAATGCTGATGGTAGTTTGAGAGAAGTTGAGGTAATGGGACAAAAGTGTAAGGGTAAGGAACTCATGTCACGCATAGAGCAAATGGTTCGACTTGCTTATGAAGAAGGTGCTGAGGAAGACGAAAAGCGCTATGCTAAGGATTACTTCTGGTATCTTTGGTGTGGTCCCAATAGTCCGCTCTTTGATAAATCAAAAATGACAACTTTTGAGCGCTACTTTATTGCCGATAAGTCTGCACATACGGAGGAAAAGGGCGCTTATTACAAGTTGCGTAACGAAGCTTCAGTGTGTGACAGCCTTTTGGATGAATTTGAAGTCGTAGGCAAACATCGTCACATCATCAACGGTCACGTTCCTGTAAAGGTGGGTAAGGGAGAAAACCCCATCAAAGCTGACGGTAGATTAATGGTAATTGATGGTGGTTTTGCCAGAGCGTATCATTCTACTACGGGTATTGCTGGTTATACCCTTGTTTATCATAGTCGTGGATTCCAACTTGTGCAGCATGCTCCCTTTAATTCAACAGAAGAAGCAGTGCTTAATGGGACAGATATTCAGTCAACAACCGCCATTGTTGAAATCTCCGACCGTCGCGTAATGGTGGCAGATACAGACATAGGCAGAAATCTTCGTGAACAAGTAGCAGACCTTGAACGATTGCTCCGAGCATATCGTAAGGGGTTGATTAAAGAAAATAATGATTGAGGTTGTGAGTTATAAGGTTTAGAGGTTATGAGGTCTAAAGGTTGCAGGATCTTTAGTTCTTAAGGTTATGAACTTACAAGGTCTTAAAATTTAAGGTATAGGTTTATAATGTCTTAAAAATTCTCCAACTCTCATTCACGTATAACCATTCTACCTATCACTCATCATTCCTTTTTTTACTATAAAAAATGAAATCACTTAAAGAACTTTACCGCATTGGTTATGGTCCCTCATCTTCACACACAATGGGACCTCGTGCTGCGGCAGAACAATATCTTTCTCGCCATCCCGAGGCAAAACGTTTCAAGGTTACGCTATATGGTAGTCTTGCTGCTACGGGACGTGGTCACCTTACCGACTGGGCAATTCTGGAAATAATCGGAAAGGAACGTTGTGAAATCAAGTGGTGTGCAGAAATTGTGTTGCCTTATCATCCCAACGGCATGATGTTTCAGGCAATAAATGAATCTGGACAAGCTTATGATGAATGGGTGGTCTATAGTGTTGGGGGAGGAGCATTGGCTGAAGAAGGGCATAGTTCTATTCAGACACCTGATATATACGAACTCAACCATCTTAATGATATTATCAAATGGTGTGACGAGCGTGGCTATTCCTATTGGCAGTTTGTTGAAGAATTTGAGGAATCCGACATTTGGGATTACCTCAATGAAGTGTGGAAGGTAATGCGTGCGGCAGTAGAGCGTGGTTTAGAAACAGAAGGTGTACTTCCTGGTGGATTAAACTTGCGCCGTAAGGCTCCTCATTATTTTATTAAGGCCCAAGGTTACAGCGCAAACCTGCAAACACGCGGTTTAGTGTTTGCTTATGCGCTTGCAGTGACTGAGGAAAATGCTTCTGGCGGACGTATCGTAACAGCTCCTACATGTGGTTCGTGTGGTGTTGTTCCCGCTGTGCTCTATCACATTCAAGAAAGTCGTAATTTCTCCACCAAACGTATTCTTCACGCCTTAGCAACTGCCGGACTTGTTGGTAATATTGCAAAAACCTTAGCCTCTATTTCTGGTGCTGAGGCAGGTTGTCAAGCAGAAGTAGGAGTTGCCTGCGCAATGGCAGCCGCGGCGGCGAATTATATTTTTGGCGGTAGTCTTCAAACTACTGAGTATGCCGCAGAGATGGGATTGGAACACCATTTTGGTATGACGTGCGACCCCATCTGCGGACTGGTTCAAATTCCCTGTATTGAGCGTAATGCTCACGCTGCTGCTCGAGCGCTTGATGCTAATATTTATGCCACTTATGCTGAGGGGCAACACCGAATTAGTTATGACAAGGCGGTGCAGGTTATGAAGAAAACAGGACACGATTTGCCTTCGCTTTATCGTGAAACGTCAGAGGGCGGATTGGCAGTGGAATACCACAAATAAGATTTCTACTTATTTCGTTTAACAAACAAAACAAAGGAGGCGTCACCATGCGTGACGCCTCCTTTATTATATATAAATGTGTGGTTTAGAACTTGAAGTCCAAGCTTACGCCAACAACGTCATTCTTACGAGTGTAGTTGCAAGCAGTGCCGTTAGCATTTGTAAACTTGTGGTCATCATAGAATGTGTGCATGTAACCGAAGTTGAGCTTCAACTTTTCAGAGAACTTGTAAGCACCACCTACGCAAAGACCATAAGAACTGATGTTATAGCTTGTGTCTGTCATGTCAGAATCAGCAAAACCATATTCTGTGCGCTGACCGCCGAGACCTACAGTCCAGTTATCATTGATGTCCCATTCAGCACCAAGAGTGATTTCATAAGTGTCATCACTTACTGCAGTAGCAGAACCCTTTGCATCCTTGTCGAAGTAATAGTTCACACCAGCCATTGCACGCACGTTGTCTGTAACGTCATACTGTGCACCGATAGTGAAGAGGGCGGGAATGTCTGAACGAACCTTTGCACCATCAGCATAAACAGCAACTGCGGGAACCTGAGTTGCAAGTGCTGCAAGGTTTGCACTGTTGTTAGATTCGTTTTCAAGATTAATCTTAGCGCGGAATTCATACTTCGCACCGATGTTCAACTTGCCCAAGTTCAAGTTAGCACCAATGATGGGTTGGAAACCAATACCGTCTTGCTTGCAATCAAGCTTGTAGTCAGAAATCAAAGCAGCAGTAGTTCCAGCCTGAGTTGCCATAGCTGCATACTGAGCAGCTTCTGTTGCCATACCTAAATTAGCATATTGCTGGGCAGCAGCTGCTGCTTGATCAGAAAGTGCCTTATATTCTGCAGCACCAAGACCATTTGCTTTGATGTTAGTGATAGCACCTTCGTATGAACTATTAGCCATGATGCCACGAACACCACCAAATACAGAGAAGTTATCAGTTACCTTGTAAGTAGCACCGAGTTGAAGACCAAATACATATTGTTCACCTGTGAGGTTCTGCTGAAGTGAGTAAGAAGTGCCACCTTGCTTCATTACAAGACCACCGATGAGTTCTTCAAACATAGGAAGACCCTGTTCAAACTCACACTTACCACCGCCACCTGCAATAGCGAAGTTCGCAGATACTGACCACTTGTCGTTGATTACGTATGCAGCTTGAATAGAAGGAATAACGGGAGCTGTAGCCTTACCTTCGAAGAAACGACCTGCGTTACTGTTGTTTTCGTTCATCATGAACAATTGGTTAGAAACGTTCATCTGACGCTTCTGAGCTGCTGCCTGCCAAGTAACACCGAGATGGAAACCCTGGGGCATGAATGCTACACCTGCGGGGTTTGTGTAAACACCGTCAATGCCGATAATACCTTGACGCGCAGGGTTGCGAAGGAATGCAGCGTGTTGGTTTGTGTTTGTAAGAAGACCACCTGCAAAGGCAGTTGAAGAAGCAGCAAGCGCTGCAAATGTCAAAACGATTTTCTTCATTTGTAATTTAAGTGAATTGTTAAAAACCGTTGCAAAAGTACAACAAGTCTTGCACAACCACCAAATAAATGTGCAGTTTTTTGCGTTAAACTATCATTTTGTTATCAAAAAGTTACATTTTGATATGCACACTTAGCATTCAAGTGTGCAAAAGGGGGCATGTGTTTTATCAAAATAGAACTCACAACAATTGAATATTATTTTCTAACATTGAAAAAATACATTCCCCATAGCACTGAAATCCCTACATTTATGTGCACCAGAAATTCTGGAAATTACCCGACCCTCCACAATTCGTAATAGAATTGATTTTATTTGAGAGTTCGGAAAAATTCTTTAAGGTTAAATTTTGATTCTAACTAATATTATTTTAAGCCGGTGTGTTAGGGGAGCAACAGAAGAGCGAAGCGTCTCTATATATTGGGGTAATTTATCGAAGTAATGCTCTACATGGGAATCAGTTTCATCAGTTGATGATTATGCCCATAAAAAAGGTGATACCACCCTTTGGGTAGTACCACCAAAATATATACTTCGCGCACAGTGATTATTCACCATCTTCGCCCCAATTTTGTGAGTTCCACGAATTGCTTGCGGGTTCACGCTTGTTGGAGAGGGCAGCTTTAGCATCTACTGCGCCCTGTCCCGTTCTTATTGATGCTGCGATTAACTTTTCAGCAGCAAATTCGATAACGTCAATAGCAGGAATAAGATATGTTTTCTTCATAATTTAAAATATTAATCAATTAATTATGATTCGTTATTTAACGATGAACTTCTTACCGTTCTTAATGTAAACGCCTCCTTTGGTAACCTTTGTTACACGGCGACCGCTAAGGTCGTAAATGTCTTGTGTATTTGGAGTTCCAAAGAGCAAATCTTCTATACCTGTGGGAGTACCACCGAACTGCATGACGAAACTCTTAGCTTGTTGTGCATTTTCAAAACTGAGGTATGCCTTACCCGCCTTGAGCGTTGTGCCACTCTCAGCCTTGTAAATACCAATGCCTTGATCACCCTCTGCCAAGATGTAATCATTTTCACCCATGGTAACGTCGCCTTCCGCAGAAGACTTAAAGAAGTTGTTGTCTTCGTCGATGTCTGCAAGTTCTTCTGTTGTTGCAGGAACAATCGCAGTGGCATCTACGCTTGAACCGATAAGGATTACCCCCTGTTCTGCAGGAAGCGCTTTGCCTTCTTCCATAGCCGTGAGGTAAAGCGTATTACCGTTATACGCCTGCTGAGCGTAATAAGCCGTAACTCCCTCGGGCATCACAGTAGCATAAGGCGCACTGAATGTACTGATGGTTTGATTATCCTCAATACCACTCAAGAGAGGATTCTGTTCCTTAATTACGGGAGTATGCGTAGGCTTGTTGATCGTGTAATCTGTTACTTCTTCAAATTTGTAATATACGGTGTGCTTCTCGTCCGCATAATACATATCCGTTGGATTATCGTTGTGATAATTTTTGCTCTCAGCGCTAAACATCAAGTGGTGAAAATTCGTTCCATCCTTAGAATTAATACCGAGGATATTGAAAGTACCGAACACATCGCTGATATTGAGTATCTGGTCTCCTTTATTGTTTGCTAGAGACTTTTGCACCTTCAAGGTGTTGTTTTTTTGTTCACTAAATACATTGAACTCCTTGCTCGTGTTGTTATCTTTACCTGTAGCCAACCATCCGAGGTAATAACCATTATCTGAGATAAAAGCATAAGTGCCTTGCTCTGCGTCAATCATACGACAAACAAAAGTTGTTGCCTGTTGCGTATCTTCCACTGGAGCGTAAGCTGGTTTGTCGCAATTTGCTGCATTGCTATTCACATCAACGAATGTCATTGCCCACTCTTTGTTTCGCCACCAAGCTCTAATCTTATAAGCCTTACCATCCTCAGGCATGTAAACATTTGTGGTTGCCACAAAGGCTTCTTGAGCTGCTTCAATAGTTTCGACAGACTCTTGTGCTTCAATAACCGCCAAGAATTTTTCACGCTCAGCTGCAGAGGGATAACCCACAGAGGCGGGAGTTGAGTCTAAAAATGCTTTTGCTTCGGCAGCTGCTTCAGCAATGGGATTGCTTGTTGAATTGTATGCCTGAAGAAGTGCATCGTAAATCGCTTGGAGTTCTGCTTTCTTTGCTTGTAAGTCTGCTTCAGTTTGGGGGATTAAATTGAATGCTAATTCCTTAGCAAACTCATTCGCCTTTGCTGCAGTTGCCAATTGTTCTACGGTTACACGACCAGCATTATCGTCAAGTGTTGCTTCAACCGTATAATCTGTTATTACTCCTGTAAGCGCAAATTCAGACATCGCAAAAAAGTATTGTCCTCCATATATATTATTGTTAGGACCTTGAGATTTTGTTACTTTGAACCGTAATCCCTTGTATTGCTTTGTCGGATTTAAGTCAACAGATGTCCAATATTTCCCCAATTCTCCATAGGAAGGTAAGGGGTTTTCTGTATCGGCATTCTTGAAAGTAGCAATCAACTCAGTGTAGTTTTCTCCATCGGTACTTCCATAGAGTTCTATGATTGTTGGAGCTGGAGACGTATTATGTGCATCTGTACCTTTTCGAGTAGCATAAGTAAATGTAAACTTTCCCAAGTTTTGAATGTTGCTGACTTGCACATGGTGTGCTTCTCCTACAGCAGTACCACTCCATTGAGTGTGCATATATGTTGTTACATTATTGTCAGTTAATCCACTGATACCTTTACCATCAGTTTTATCTCCTACTACATTTTGGTCTGCATTGGAACTTAAATAGTTGGCATTACTGGCAGTTTCATACTGCAACACATACGCAGTTTCCTGTCGAGATTGTTCGATAGTAACTTCACCACAATTATTGATAAGTGCAGTCATGTCTGCTATCAATTCTTGAAGTTCTTGTTGCGCTTGATCTCTGGCTGAGTTAATTCGTATTGTAAAGTTAATAACAGTCTTGTCACCAAGAGTTAAAGTTGCAGGGTATGTACCTTCAGCACCAGAAATGTTTACTTCCTTAAGGTTGGTAACGTTATTGGCAATGCCTTCAATTGTCAACGTTGCATTTTCCAAATTAACACCAAAGAACTGTGTAAGGTCAACGGTGCCCGTTTGTACTCCAACTGTAACAGAAGAAATAAAATCGTTTTCCAAGTGACGGTAAGCATAAGTTGACTTTCCGCTTGCTGTAATAGGAACGATATACTTATTCAAGAGGTTCCACGCTTCTTCCACTGTGTTACCTTCGGGTTCACGAGTGTACTTAGAAGTGTGACCATCCTGTTCTTCAGTAAGATCTACATTACTAAAGCCTGTCTGACCCACATAGTGTTCCTTACCATGTGCCCAGTTCCATTCGAAGTACTTATACTCATCGTTAGTACAGTCGTTATCGAAGTAATACTTCCAACGCTTGTAGTAATAGTCCTTCAAAAGACCCTGCCATGAACGGTATGAGTAGTCTGTCAAGTTAGTACCAGGTGAAGACCAAGTACTCAAGATTGTACGCGCATTGTTATATTCATACCAATCGGCAGTAGCTGTAGTTGCACCTGTTACTTCAGCAGCTGCTGCGCGAGCTTCCTGTGTCCACTTACCGAGACGGAAGTTGAGGTTCGTACCTCTGAACGCATCCATATCCAAGATGAGTTGGAGGAAGGCATCACGACGAGCAATATATGTAGCGCCACTTGTGCCTTCTGCATTCTTAGCCGCCTTAATACCGAGCAAGAGGTCGTAAGCATAGTCAGCCATTACAGCACCACCAAATTCTACGAGGTCGTAGAGGTAGTTGCTCTTATAGACAGAACCATTAGTCAATTCGAGTTCGTCTTCCTGGTCGATGAGCTTGTACACCGCATCAATCAACATCTGACGACGAGCGGGAGTATAAGTACCACCAGCATTAGCGAGTGTCACACCCCATGAACTTGCCTTGTTGGCATCAAGGTTAGGACGAGCCGCCCAAACGTCTTCTACAGGACCTTGGATACCGTCAGCACCATAGTTCAAAGGACCTTGGCGAAGCAAGCTCCAAGCTTCCTTCACTACAGAGTTGTCCTTACCATAACGCGCAACAGCATAGTTGTCAACCCACTCTGCAACGTTAGGCTTCTGACCATTCATCCAAGGGAGCTGGTAAATCAAGTCGTAAGTAACAGGCGTCTGCTCAATCGCTTCAGGAGCTGTACCGATACCCTTGATGCTTGCATACTTCCCCTTGAACTTGAAGTAGTTGTCCGTTACATTCTGCAAACGACCCATCAAACCTGAGCGACCACCGAAGTTGGGGATTGCGCAGAATACAGCTTCTTGAGGCGCATAACCATTGTAACCATCAAATGCGGGAGAACCGTCAGAGAAGAGGTCAAGCACGATGAGTTTACCAGCGGGAACAGCATTAAGTGACAACTTCTGTCCAGCATTCCATTGCCACTGCTGGATGACCCATTGTGAACCGGGCTGCGCAGCTTCCATAGCAGCATAGAGTGCTTGATAATCCTCAGTTGTACCCGTACCACCACCTTCGTGGAAGGGGTCCATAGAGTAATACTGGCTTTCGCCCATTACTTCTTTAAGACAAGCATAGTAGTCTGCGGCAATTTCAGCATAATTTGCATTACTTACGTTGAGGAGCAAGGGACGTACGAAGTCGCCAGCCCAGTTACCACCATTACCGCGAGTCGCGTAACCAGACTTTGCTGCAAAGTTTGTGGGCACCATACCTGACCAACCGGGCAATACAGGCTGCATACCAAGAGCACGCTGAGCTTCAAGAATCTGCATCGCGAGTTTCACCTGACGAGCATACCAAGCATCATCCTGAACGCCACCAGCACCAGGTAAATTGTTATAACCGCTCTTTGAACCAGCAGCAGTACCACCCCAACCTTCAAGATTGTTCATTGCCCACCAAGCGATAAAGGCAGGACCAGCAACGAAAGCTTTTGCTTCTGCATCTGTGTAGCCATACTTGCGCTTACCACCTTCTTCCATAGTGAGGAACTTACGCCACACTTCTTCCATACCGACAAGTTGTAGGGGCATGTTGATGCCATGAAGCGCCATCCAGTCAATTTCCTGTTGCCAGCGTTTCCATGTCCATGAGGTCATAGAGTAGCCGAAGGTACATGTGTTCAAATAGTAACGATACTTTGCATCAGAGGTGTGGGTTTCTGTCTCGGTGGGCAGAGGTATGCTGGAAAGGTCGGCATAAGCATCACCACTCACGGTTTTCTCGTTCAGCGAGTTCCATGCAATGTTGATGTGTGCAATGTTGTTGAGATACCAGCCAAGGCCTGTGGTAATGGCACTGATAGTAGTTCCCTTTATCAGCACCTTGCTTTTCTCGGCCCCAATTACGAAGACCTCCTGCCTTGAATTCAGTGATGGATCAAGTACGAACTTGAACTTCTTGGCAGTCCCATTGCCACCGATACGATTAGCAAGATTAGCAACGGCCTTAGGGTTTTCTACTATGGTAGCTTGAGTATATACAATGATTACAGCTTTTGTTTCCTCGTTCACAACTACGCTCCATGTGTAACCACTGATTTCTGTGGCAGAGAATAGTTCTGTATCCATTGTCTTGGAATCAAAAGCATGTCCTTCTTCTACGACCTTGCCGTTATATGTAATTGTAGGTTTTTCACCCTCCGGGGCGTTTATGGACAAGGTGTATTCTATAACTTCTGTCTCTTTATTTTGAAGTTCTATGCGGAAGGCCTTAGGGTTCATTGTGGTGTTCTCAGTAATGAACGAGAAGGAGAATGAACCGCCCAAATCAGTTGCCAGTTCTATCTCAAAGTAGTCGTGCCCCTCATCGTTGGCAGACCAAGAGCCGCAACAATAGGTGTCGTTGTTGCCATCCAGCATATAGGCATAGGGCTTGTTGTAATTGCCACTAAAGTCTGCTGCAGATAGACTTACTTTCTCCCCTTTACTATTGAACAGTTCAAAGGAATCAAAACTCAGACGGTTCTTGCCGTTTTTGTAGTAGGCTCCAGATTCCTTTAGCGAGAAACGCATTGTGTTTGCAGGAGCTTTGTAATAAAGCTTTGCAGACGTGAAATGCATCTTGCCGTTTGTTGCTGTTGCCGTTGTGGTATAGGTAAAGTCGTTTGAGGCAGTTTCGGGAGTCTGTTGTGCCCATATCGCCATTGTACTTACCAAAGCGAACAGTAATGAGAGTAGGAAAGTCTTCTTCATGTTATTGTTTTGTTTGTCTGATTAAAGTAATTTGGTCAGCGTGTGGTGTACTTGGCATACTTGAATGCCGGTATTCCCAAACCCATTATGGCAAAAGCCTTATGTCCTTTGGGGATACCCAATACCTTTGCTGCCCGTTTGCATCCCATCATGAACATGGCAGTCTGCACGAAGCCCATGTATATCTGGCTTACCCCAAGGGATTCTGCCATCAGTGAGGAATTTTGATATGCAAGGTTGCAGTCCTGTGCACCGAAAGAATAGCCTTTGGGGGCAGAGAGAATAAGCAAAGCTGTGCAGTTGCATATGCAGGGGCGTTGCCCCTTCTTGAACTGTTCGTTCATGGCCATCAAGGCTGGAACCTCGTCGTATAGTTTACGCAGGAAGGGTCTCATTATAGCCTTTACGGGAGGGAGGAGCATGAAACGTGCCAGGCTCATGAAGTAGTTTATCGTTGCCGTTTCCACTTTTAGCAAAGCCTCGTCGTCGGTGATAAGGTGTATATGCACTTGACGGCTGTTTTGTGCCGTAGGGGCATATCGTGCGGCTTCCTGTATCATGTCCAGCGAATGCTGTGGTATAGGCGTGACGGTGATGGTGCGGTTGCTGCGTCGGGAGCGTATCAACTCCATGAGGCTCTCGGGCTCGGGTAGTATGTTGCGGTTGATGTCATGTATAGAATCAGCAGGGAAGTCCGTATGAACATAGGCTCCTGTGGGACATACATCAACACAATGACCACAACCAATGCACACTTCTGGATGACGCAATGAGGGAACTGCATCCTGCTCTATTACGGGGATAAATGCAGGGCACACCCTTTGGCATTTGACACATCGTATGCATGTATCGTTGTTTATGCTTATCATATAAAAGTGATTTGCTATTCAGACTGGGGCGCATCTTCGGGATGTTGTGCGTAGTATTCATCCCATTGTCTCTGTACCTCTTGCCAATCCACGATTTCGCCCTCTGCCACGGCATCGGCTTGGCGCAGAGCTTCATCACGCAAACGCTTTTCGGCATGACGTTGCTTCATAGCCTCGATGGTGGCTTCGTCCAGAATCTGAATGCGTCCGCGGCGTACACATTCGTCAAGGTCCTCTGGGCCGAATGCTTTGCCCTGAATGTTGAAGTCGGCAATATTGAACTCGAATGTAGTGCGCAACGTATGGCGCACCATTTTTTGCTGGAAGCGAGTGCCAGCCATCTTGCGGCGTAGTAACTTGCCTATTATGTCTATCTCGCGTTGTGAGAATTTGTTTCTGCCCATTTGGTTAATAGAGTATATTATGCGCAGACAAAGATAGTAAAAAAATAAGAAAATCTATCTGCTACCATTGTATATTCATCTTTTTCCTCCTACTTGCATGGTATGGTACGCAACCGCAATCTGCTCTTGTAACGTAAGGTGTTCCGGAAATGTTCAAATAAATTTGACATTTCGCTCACTAAATTGTACCTTTGCACCCGCAAAAAACAAAGACACATAATATATAATTCATGCGTAAACTATTACTTACATTGACGGCAGTGATGTGCTCGCTTGTGGCGAGTGCCGACGAAGGTATGTGGATGCTTTCTCACATCAACCCAAAGACAGCCGAGACCATGAAGTCTTTAGGCCTGACGCTTACCCCCGAGGAGTTGTATAATCCCAACGGTCGCAGCCTGAAGGATGCCGTTATCAATCTTGGCGACTTCTGTTCCGGTGTAGTGGTTTCTCCCGAAGGTCTGTTCTTTACCAATCATCATTGCGGCTATGGCGCCATCCAGGCATTGTCAACACCTGAGGATGATATTCTGAAGAATGGTTTCGTTGCCAAGAAACGTACAGAAGAACGTCCTGCCCACGGATTGTATGTGCGTTTTCTGCAAAAGGTGGAGGACTGCTCTGAACAGGTAAATGCAGAATTGGCTCGTCTCTACAAAGAGATGGCTCCCAAGATGGACTCTGCTCAGGTGGAGGCTTATTATACCGATAGTATTTGCATGGCTTTAGAGGACAAACTGGATAGCCTACACCCCGATATGGAGTGCCGAGTGGCATCGTACTATGGTGGTAATGCTTTTTTTGCCAACTTCTACAAGGTGTATAACGATATCCGTTTGGTATTTACTGCTACGGAGACTCTTGGCAAGTTTGGTGGCGATACCGACAACTGGATGTGGCCACGACAGACTTGTGATTTCTCCATGTTCCGTATCTATGCCAAGCCTGACGGCACACCGGCAGAGTACAGCGAGGATAATGTGCCTCTGAAGACTCCTGGTTATGCTCCAGTATCTATGAAAGGCTATGCTCCCGGTGACTACTGTATGACTATTGGTTATCCAGGTAGCACAGACCGTTACCTGTCCTCATGGGGCATAGTGGAGCGTACCCAAGCTACCAATCAGGCTGTTATTGACGTACGCACCGCCAAACAGAATGTATGGAAGCACTGGATGGACGAGGATCGTGCTATTGCTATCAAGTATTCCAGCAAGTGGGCTAGTAGCAGCAACTACTGGAAGAACTCCATTGGCATGAATAAGGCTGTACAGGATTTGGATATCGTTGGACAAAAGAAGAAAATAGAGCAGAACATTCGCAACTGGTATGCCAAGGATGAGGCATGCAAGGCACGTTATGGTTCCGTTTTGTCAGAGTTGGAGAAGGCATACACTGGACGCAAAGAAAAGATGGCTCTGCTTACCTATTACAGCGAGGTGTTCTTCCGTGGCATAGAATTACGTAGCGTTGCAAATCGTATCTCACGTTTGCCCTTTGATGCTACTGCCGAGGATGCTTCCCTATGCGTGGACAACCTGAAGGCTTTCTACAAGGACTATGAACCTCGTGTGGACGAGGAAACAATGGGAGCCCTGCTGCAAGACTACCGCACATGGTCTAAGGGCGAGTTCTTGCCTGATTTCTACCAGTTGATAGATAGTCTCTATGGCGGCGACACCAAGGCATACGCCAAGGATCTTTTTGCCAAGACTTGTTTGCTGGATACCACTTGCGTAGCAAAGGTAATGGCTGACAGCACTTTGCGTGATACAGACATGGCGATGCAGTATGCCGACAATATCATCGAGACATATTATGACCTGCTGGCTTCTGTTAGAAGCAGTATGCCTGTAATAGATTATAACGAGCGCCTACTCACTCAGGCTCTCATGGAGATGGAAATGGATGAGGCTCATTATTCCGATGCAAATATGACCATGCGTCTGTCCTATGGTTTCATTCAGGACTATACCGCCAATGGTACGCATTACAATTACTTTACCAATAGCCAGAGCCTTCTGGACAAGGCTGCCAAACAGGAGGAGATTGAGGACTATGAATTAGAAGCTGATATTGTTAAACTGCTCAAGAAAGGCAAGTTCGGCAAGTATGCAGATAAGAAAACCAAGCAGATGCACCTTTGCTTCCTGAGTAATAACGATATCACCGGTGGTAATAGTGGTTCGCCCATGTTCGATGCCCATGGTCATGTTATAGGTCTTGCTTTTGATGGTAACTGGGAGGCTATGGCCGGCGACATCAGTTTTGACCCCACGTTGCAGCGTTGTATTGGTGTGGACATCCGCTTTGTCCTTTGGGTTATTGACCGTTGGGGAGGTGGTAAGAACATCATCAAGGAGTTGGGACTATAAACTCTCTCTCTTAACATAGAAAGCGCCGGGCCAATGACAGTCCGGCGCTTTTCGTATGCTTCTATTGGTACTATTGCCTTACGGTTTATTCCTCATGTAGAGAAGATTAGTGAAAAAACGAGAGGCAAGGCTGACTTTCTCATAAAAAACAAGTATCTTTGTCCTAAGGAATAAACATTAAAGCACATGAAGATTGTAGTTTTGGACGCATATACAGCCAATCCCGGAGACCTGTCGTGGGAGCCATTGTCTGCTTTGGGGCAAGTGGAAATCTATGATCGTACTGCTCCCGAGGACGTAGTTGTACGCGCCACAGGAGCTGAGGTAGTGTTGGTAAACAAGGTGAAGATAACCCGCGAGGTGATGGCTGCTTTGCCGGAATTACGCTACGTGGGTGTGCTGGCCACAGGTTATAATGTTGTGGATATTCAAGCAGCACATGAGCATGGAGTTGTCGTTACCAACGTACCGGCATATAGTACCATGTCGGTGGCCCAGATGGTATTTGCTCATCTTCTGAATATCACCAATTCCGTGGCACAATATACAGGCGAGGTGAAGGGAGGAAAGTGGAGCTCTTGCGAGGATTTCTGCTTTTATAATGTACCGCTGACGGAACTGGACGGCCGCACGATGGGCATCGTTGGCCTTGGAAACACCGGTATGGCGGTAGCAAGGATAGCACGGGCTTTTGGTATGAAGGTGGTAGCTATGAGCAGTAAGTCTGTAGAAATGCTTGAGACTTTAGGAATATGCAAGGCAGAGTCATACGAAGAACTCTTTGCCAGTGCCGATGTCCTTTCCTTACATTGCCCCTTGGCAGAAGATACCTTGCATCTGGTAAATGCCGAGCGTTTGGCGTTGATGAAATCGAATGCTATACTGATAAATACCGGTAGAGGACCGCTTGTGGACGAGCAGGCTTTGGCTGATGCCCTGAATCAGGGTAGGTTGCGTGCTGCTGGCGTGGATGTTCTTTCCGAGGAACCCCCGCAGAATGGCAATCCTTTGCTTGCCGCTCGCAATTGCCACATTACCCCTCATATTGCATGGGCTACGGCTGAAGCGAGACAGCGTTTATTGGCCACAGCCATAGAAAATGTGAAGGCTTTTGTTGAGGGCACTCCCCAAAACACAATTCGTTTCTAATGTCACTAATAGCTTAGACAATGGAAAAGTATTATAAGGACTTATTTCTGGATTTTGACGACACTTTGTACGATACACATGGCAATGCAGATATTGCTTTGGGTGAACTTTATGATGCCTTTGGCCTGCATCGCTATTTTGATTGTTTCGAGGAGTTTCATACACCTTATTGGAAGACCAATATTGACCTGTGGAAACAATATGCTGCAGGGGAGATAAGTCGCGATGTTCTTATCGTAGAGCGCTTCCGTCGTCCTCTGAGCATGGGACGAGGCTTGGAGAATGTAAGCGTGGAATATTGTCTTGAAGTTAGCGACCGCTTTCTGGAGTTCTGTGCTGTGAAGCCCGGAGTGGTAGAAGGTGCTCATGAAGTGTTGGACTACCTCAAATCTCGCGGATATGGTCTACACATGTGCAGTAATGGTTTTCACGAGGTACAATATCGCAAACTGAAAGCCTGTGGTATGACAGATTATTTCAATACCATTGTGCTGTCCGAGGATGCCGGAGCCAATAAGCCTTCACCCGTTTATTTCGACTACGCTTTCCGTATGACTGGTGCCAGTCCTGCTACCACCTTGATGATTGGCGACAACTTTCAAACGGACATTCTCGGAGCAAAGGCTGCAGGTCTGGATGTTATGTGGTTCAATCCTGACTCAGAACAGAATAAAGCTACGGAGACCGTGAACTACGAGATTCACAGCCTCCGTGAAATAATTTCTTTGCTTTAATTCCTTGGCTAGGCACAAAGGGACTACCTGTGCCTGTATATCAAATAATCTGCTCCAATTCTTTTACGTTGCGTGTTACTTCCTCGTCCGAAACTTCGTGGTCGAAGAGGTTGCCTGCAAGGTACTGGGTGTATGCTGCCATATCTATGAGGCCATGGCCAGAGAGGTTGAATAAGATTACTTTCTCCTCGCCTGTCTCCTTGCATTTCTCTGCTTCGGCAATGGCAGCAGCAATGGCATGGCATGATTCTGGAGCAGGGATGATACCTTCTTCCTTGGCAAAGAGTAGGCCAGCCTTGAATGTATCCGACTGTTTCAGATCCACGGCCTCCATGTAACCATCCTTCAGCAACTGTGAAATTATCACGCCGGCACCATGGTAGCGCAAACCTCCAGCATGGATGTTGGCTGGCATGAAATTGTGGCCCAAAGTGTACATGGGCATCAACGGAGTCAGACCACTAAGGTCACCGAAGTCGTATTGGAACTGGCCGCGTGTCAGTTTGGGACAACTGGCAGGCTCGGCGGCAATGAAGCGGGTCTTGCGTTCTCCGCTGAAGACATGACGCATGAAGGGGAATGAGATTCCGGCAAAGTTGGAACCGCCACCGAAGCATCCTATCACAATGTCGGGGTATTCTCCTGCCATCTGCATCTGCTTCTCGGCCTCCAGTCCTATGATGGTCTGATGCAGAGACACGTGGTTCATGACGGAACCAAGTACATATTTGCAATTAGGCGTGGTCATGGCCAATTCCACAGCCTCGGATATTGCTGTTCCTAATGAACCGTTGTTGTTGGGGTCTACTGTAAGTACGTCCTTGCCAGCGCGTGTGGACATTGAGGGAGATGGGGTAACCTGTGCACCATAGCTCTGCATGATGGCACGGCGGTAAGGCTTCTGCTCGTAGCTGATTTTCACCTGATACACTGCAGCCTCCAGACCGAATACCTTGGCGGCATAGCTTAGTGCACATCCCCATTGGCCGGCACCTGTCTCGGTGGTGATGTTGGTCACACCCTCCTGTTTGCAGTAGTATGCTTGTGCCAGGGCACTATTTAGCTTATGACTACCGATGGGGCTTACGCTCTCGTTCTTGAAGTATATGTGTGCAGGTGTATCTATTGCCTTTTCTAATCCGTAGGCACGCACCAGAGGTGTGCTGCGGTAGTACTTGTATTGTTCGCGAACGGCCTCGGGGATGTCAATCCATGCATGCTCTTGGTCCATCTCCTGGCGGCTGGCCTCCATGGAGAAGAGAGGGAACATATCTTCCGGGGTCATCGGCTTCTTGGTCTTGGGATCCAGCATGGGCATGGGTTTGTTGGGCATGTCCGCTTGGATGTTGTACCATTGTGTTGGTATTTCTTCTTCGCTCAGGAAGAAACGCTTTTGTTTACTCATATGTTTAGTGTAATGTTTATCTATAAGTTAGTCAATTAAGTCGATACATTCCGCCAGGAATCATTCTCACGATGCCTTTCATTTCAAGGGTGAAAAGCATACCACTCAGTTGTCCTGCCGGGATGCCCGTGATTACGGAGATGAGATTGAGCTGGAGTTTGTCTTTATCCCTCAAGGCATCAACAATCAATTGTTCCTCTTGGTTAAGGTTTGGGAAGAGTTCTTGTTGAATGCCATCGGTCAGATGTTTCTTTCTCAAGGCATCGTCTTGCCATCCCATGGCTTGAACAAAGGATTCGGCATCGCACAGGAGGCCAG
>CALFGU010000002.1 GCA_937877685.1 uncultured Prevotella sp. | reverse complement strand
TGGGCATCATTACGCTTGCCGACATGTGGAATGTGAATAAGAAGTATCTCAATGACGAATCCTTCTCTAACCCCGTGACACAAATGCAGGGTTTTGCCCCAACTCCTGCCGACCAGCAGATTCTTGCTGACACATCGTTGAGTTATCGCGTGGCAAACTTGGGAGCAGGTAATCCCTTTAACGAAACTACGAACGAGACAAGCTATTATCATAAGAGCATTGGCGGATATCATGCCGCGAAACTCCATCGTTATCAAGACTTGATTGATCATCATCTCAACCGCGAGTTAAATGCGTTTACACAAGCCTTGAGCAGTGCCGCTGGAGATATGACCCGCGTCAACATGGACTCTATCGCGCCCGTTTTGAACATGCTTAACACGAAGTATTTCATTCTCGGCAGAAAGCAACAAGCAATCGCCGTAGAGAACTACTATCACAACGGCAACGCGTGGTTTGTTAACAAGTTGGATTTCGTGCCTAATGCCGACAAAGAAATAGCGGCGCTCCACGGAATGGACACCAAGCATGAGGCGGTGGCAGATGAGCGTTTCCGTAACACACTTGAAACCACGAATCTCGGACAAGGCACCGTTGAACTCACAAGTTATGCTCCCAATGAGATGCATTACAAGGTGAAGAGTGCCGAAGGTGGCGTCGTAGTCTTCTCAGAAATCTATTATCCTGGGTGGACGGTGACCATAGATGGCACAGAGGCAGCACTCGGACGCGTCAATTATGTATTACGTGCGTTACGCGTGCCTGCAGGTGAGCATGAAATCAAAATGGAATTCCGTCCGTCGTCGGTTGGTACTACAACAAGCATCGCCTTCATAGCAATAGGCATCATCCTTGCATTTCTTTTGCTCGCTATATGGGCTGAAGTTAAAAGACGTCAGCACCTAAAAACCGCATAAACAGACTTCATCTTTGCGCTATCTCTTATACGAAAAACTATAAGTAACTTAATTGAAATTCTTTGAGACTTAATTTAATTTCTTAGTAACTTTATTTCCCGTATTTCGGATATGCGCGTAAGAACTACTCTTTCAAGATAATAACAAGCTGAAATAACAACAACAAAGATATGGAATACAATTTTATTGACATTGAAAAGAAATGGCGCGAGACATGGGCGAAGAACGGCACGTATAACGTTGTCGAAGATAATTCACGCCCCAAGTACTACGTGTTGAATATGTTCCCCTACCCCTCAGGTGCGGGTCTTCACGTGGGACACCCTCTCGGCTATATCGCCTCTGATATTTTTGCGCGTTACAAGCGCTTGAACGGATTTAACGTGTTGAACCCCATGGGTTACGACGCCTACGGTCTTCCTGCCGAACAATATGCCATCCAAACGGGTCAGCACCCCGCAATTACCACTTCTGAAAACATCAATCGCTACCGCGAACAGTTGGATAAGATTGGTTTCTGCTTCGATTGGAGTCGCGAAGTGCGCACTTGCGAACCCGGTTATTACCATTGGACACAATGGGCATTCCAACAGATGTTCAACTCCTTCTATTGCAACACCTGCCAAAAGGCTCAACCTATCGAAAAACTCATTGCCTTGTTCGAAGAAAAGGGTACGGCTCACGGTCTTGACGTTGCTTGTTCGGAAGAACTTCATTTCACTGCCGAAGAATGGAAAGCCATGAGCAGCGTAGAGCAACAGGAAGTGTTAATGAACTATCGCATTGCCTACCTCGGGGAAACCATGGTAAACTGGTGTCCTGCCTTAGGAACGGTGCTTGCTAACGATGAAGTGATTGACGGAGTGAGTGAGCGTGGCGGTTATCCCGTTGTGCAGAAAAAGATGAAGCAATGGTGCTTACGCGTATCCGCTTACGCACAACGCTTACTTGACGGCCTCAACACGATTGACTGGACCGACTCAATTAAAGAAACACAGCGCAACTGGATTGGTCGTTCAGAAGGTACGGAAATGCAGTTCCGCGTGAAGGATTCTGACATTGAATTCACCATCTTTACCACACGCGCCGACACTATATTCGGAGTTACCTTTATGGTACTTGCTCCCGAAAGCGAACTTGTTTCACAACTCACTACGTCTGAACAAAAGGCTGCAGTTGAAGCGTATCTTGAGGCTACGAAAAAGAGAACAGAGCGCGAACGTATTGCTGACCGCCGCGTGACTGGTGTATTCTCTGGAAGTTATGCCTTAAATCCATTTACTGGAGAAAGTATTCCCATTTGGATTTCAGATTATGTTCTTGCTGGTTATGGAACGGGCGCTATTATGGCAGTACCCGCACATGATTCTCGTGACTACGCATTTGCAAAGCACTTTGGTCTTCCCATAATTCCCTTGATTGAAGGAGCTGACGTAACGGAAGAAAGTTTCGATGCGAAAGAAGGCACAGTAATGAACTCTCCCGCGGCAGGAAAGGAAACGCTCAAGGGTTTCTCACTCAACGGTCTTTCTGTAGTAGAAGCAATTGCTGCTACAAAGAAGTTTGTGACGGAAAACAACCTCGGACGCGTAAAAGTAAACTTCCGTCTTCGCGATGCAATTTTCAGTCGCCAGCGTTATTGGGGCGAACCTTTCCCCGTTTATTACAAAGACGGCATGCCTCAAATGATTCCTGCGTCTTGCTTACCTATAGAATTGCCTGAAGTAGATAAATTCCTTCCTACGGAAACAGGAGAACCTCCTCTCGGTAATGCAAAGAAATGGGCTTGGGATACGGCGAACAACTGTATCGAAGAGAATGACAAGATTGACAACGTTACGGTGTTCCCTTTGGAACTTTCAACAATGCCAGGCTTTGCGGGTTCATCGGCTTACTATCTCCGTTACATGGATCCCCATAACAATAAGGGATTACTCAGCGAAGAAGTGGGCAATTACTGGCAGAATGTTGACCTTTATATTGGCGGTTCCGAACATGCTACGGGTCACTTGATTTATTCACGTTTCTGGAACAAGTTCCTCTTTGACCTTGGCGTGAGCAAGCAAGAAGAACCCTTCAAGAAGTTAGTGAATCAGGGCATGATCCAAGGGCGTTCGAACTTTGTGTATCGCATCAAGGACACCAATACTTTCGTGAGCCTTGGTTTGAAGGAACAGTACGACGTAACTCCCTTACACGTGGATGTAAATATCGTAGAGAACGACGTTCTTGACATTGAAGCGTTCAAGGCTTGGCGTCCCGAATTTGCAACTGCCGAATTCATCCTCGAGGATGGCAATTACATTTGCGGATGGTCCGTTGAGAAGATGTCAAAATCCATGTTCAACGTCGTAAATCCCGATAAGATTGTTGAACG
Source organism: uncultured Prevotella sp. (assembly GCA_937877685.1). Taxonomy (GTDB): domain Bacteria; phylum Bacteroidota; class Bacteroidia; order Bacteroidales; family Bacteroidaceae; genus Alloprevotella. The sequence continues at coordinate 2,759 of CALFGU010000002.1, read as the reverse complement.
TTACGGCGCCGACACATTGCGTCTCTATGAAATGTTCCTCGGTCCCATTAACCAGAGCAAACCTTGGGATAGCAACGGCATAGATGGTTGTTTCCGCTTCTTGCGTCGCTTCTGGAACCTCTTCTTTGACAAGCAAGACAACTTCTGTGTCGAAACTGGCGAACCCACAAAGGAATCCCTCAAGACTCTTCATAAGTTGATTAAGAAGGTGACTGAAGACATCAACGACTTCTCTTACAACACTTCTGTTGCTGCTTTCATGGTGGCGGTTAACGAACTTACTCAGCAAAAGTGTAATAACAAGGAAGTTCTTGAAACGATGGTTATTCTCCTCGCTCCCTTTGCACCTCACATGGCAGAGGAACTTTGGAACCGCATGGGTAATGAAGGTAGCGTTTGTGACGCAACTTGGCCTACCTATGACGAAAGCAAGATGAAGGAAGACAATGTTACGCTCTCCGTTTCCTTTAACGGTAAGACCCGTTTCACACTTGACTTCCCCGTTGATGCCACTAAGGAAGACATCGAGAAGACAACATTGGAAAGTGAACTCACAAAGAAGTACCTCGACGGAAAAACCATCGTTAAGATGATTGTTGTGCCGGGACGCATTATTAATATTGTGGTGAAGTAAACGCTTCACCACATCAATATGCTTCTTTCATAAAAGACAGCACCCCTTATGAAACCACTTAAAATAAACATCTTTCAGGAGGTAAAGTCTTACCTCATCATTACATTTGGCTTGCTCTGCTATGCCATTGGTTTCAACTGTTTCCAAATACCCTACGGACTCACTGGTGGAGGTGTAGCGGGTTTGGGGTCAATCATTTTTTACGGCACAGGTTTCCCCGTAGAATATTCATTCTTCATTATCAACGGTCTGTTGCTCATTGCTGCCGTTAAGATTCTTGGATGGAAGTTTTGCTTAAAGACCATCTACGGCGTATTTATGCTAACCTTCCTCTTGGGACTTGTAAAGCAGGCCATGGAATACTACGGCACGATGCACCCCGAGTTGTTGGAGAACAACATAGTAAAAGGTCTGCCTCTTCTTGTAGGCGACAATGCTTTTATGGCAGCAATTTATGCTGCTGGTATTGAAGGTATAGGTCTTGGTATGGTATTCCTCAACAACGGTTCAACCGGCGGAACGGATATTATTGCCGCGATAATCAACAAGTATAAGGACATCACTCTCGGACAGATGATGATGCTTTGCGACGTAGTTATCGTTTCTTCTTGCCTTATCCTTCCCGACCGTAACTTGAGCAGTTTGCTTTATGGTTTTACCATTCTCTTGTTGCTCAACATTACTGTCGATTACATCATTGACCGTGGTCGCCAATCGGTACAGTTCCTCATCATTTCCAGAGAGTATGAGGAAATAGCGGCAACCATTAACTCGATGGGCAGAGGTGTGACCGTTTTAAACGGAACTGGTTGGTACACGAAGAATGATTCAAAAGTGCTTCTCGTATTGGCGCGCAAGCGTGAGAGCGCAAGTCTGCTCAGCGTGATTCAATCCATCGACCCCAAGGCATTCGTCAGCCAGAGTAAGGTGCTTGGTGTCTTCGGTGAAGGTTTTGACCGCATCAAGGTCAAGATGAAGAAGCATAAAGAGGGCAAACCACTCTCAAAAAACGCATAACGCAACCCCTACATTCCGAGTTGCGCAGGGCGGATTGTGCGAAGGCGTATGCGTAGTACAATCCGCCTTGTTGTTTCTTCTCTCAGCGCCAACGGTCTTCCTCAAGGTTCCACACAATAATCAAACAACCCTTGCGTTTAAACTTTAGGTCGAAGCACCATTCCTCCCTTTTTCCGCACCTCATGATGAAGGGAGTGAACTACATCTAAAACAATCAAAACAAAGTCTAATAGAATTGCTCCTAAATCTCAAAGAATTTTCCTAAAGTTAGTCTTTGTTTCGTGAAAAATTTATAGAGGATTCCCTCCTTCAATCCTACGGAGTTTTCTTCCCATTTCCATCCCCTTTCAGAAGGAATTTAACATTCGCAAAACATGAAAAAATTAGTTATAGCCACAAACAATGCCCACAAGTTGAGCGAAATTCGCGCCATCCTCGGAGATGCGTTCGACTTGCTCACCCTTGCCGACATCAATTGCTTTGATGACATCCCCGAAACAGCAGAAACGCTTGAAGGCAACGCCCTTCAGAAGGCGCGTTACATATATGAAAAGTACGGTTACGATTGCTTTGCCGACGACACGGGACTTGAGGTTCCCGCTCTCGGAGGTGGTCCGGGCGTACACACTGCGCGTTACGCTTATGCCGATCGTCATGACCCGAAAGCGAATACTGAGAAATTGCTTCGCGAACTTGAGGGCGCGAGTGACCGATCTGCGCAGTTCCGCACGGTAATTGCGCTCATCCTTAACGGAGAAGAGCATCTGTTTGAGGGCATCGTTCGCGGCACCATCCCTACGGAGGAGCGCGGAGAGGAAGGCTTTGGTTACGACCCCGTATTTGCTCCCGAGGAATTGGGCAAGACCTTTGCCGAAGTCGGTCCTGAAGTTAAAAATGAGGTAAGCCATCGCGCACGTGCCGTAAAGAAATTAGCGGCTTTCTTGATGAACCTTTAAGGCATAAGTCTGCTCTCAAGATGTTTTAGACATAAGAACAAAAGAGGGAAAGATATTGGCAATAATATGGCAGTTGCCTCATAAAAACTTTCATACCCCCTCCCCGCTACGCGGTACTCCCCTTATCTTAAGGGGAGAGAATAGATAGATTC
>CALFGU010000001.1 GCA_937877685.1 uncultured Prevotella sp. | reverse complement strand
AATAATTTTTTTTAGGTTACTAATAATTTTCACGAAAAGTAATGTACGTTTTTCGAGGTCGCAATGTGTTGATAATAAGCGTAGTATGAGTTTCGATTTTCGGCTTATGAATTTCGCAGAAAAACATCACGCTACAACCTTCTTTTTGCGCTTGCGCAGAGTGACAATTATTGCCGCAATCAGGAGACCATGAATGCCGCCGATGGCAAAGAACGCAACGGTGTCGGTAGTAGGAACCGACGCGGGGCGGAACTCCATAATCACTTCGTGCTCGCCCGCGGGCACGCGCAAGGCACGCAATATATAATTAGCGCGACCAAGTGTTGCCTCTGTGCCGTCTATCGTTGCCGTCCAACCGGGGTAGTAGATTTCAGAGAAGACCACGACGCCGCCCGTTGCGCTCTGCACCTTATAGTGCAACTCGTTGGGGGCATAATGTGTGAGTTCTACCGTGCCTTGTCCGAGCGTAGACGTTTCAAGTGCGTTGCGGAAACGCTCATCTGCCACAGCCTCGCGCTTGGTATCCATACCGTGAAGCGCAGCCATTTCCTTGTCGGCATTCGGTACGAAGTCGAGTTGGTCAACAAACCATCCGTTGCCGTTGTGGTAAATGTTTTCCACCGCAAAAGCCTGTTGCTTGCTGCCAAAGATGAAATACTTTGTGTTGAGCATGTTTAAGACGGGCGCGATAGAGTCCATCTTGATGCTCGTAATGTCTCCAGCGGCAGCGCCAAGGGCCTTGGTGAAATCAGCGAGTTCGCGGTTGAGATGATGGTCAATCAAGTCTTGGTAGCGATGGAGTTTCGCTGCATGATAACCGCCAATGCTCTTGTGATGATAGCTGGTTTCGTTTGTAGTTTCGTTAAAGGGATTGCCCGCTCCCAAGTTTGCCACGCGATAACTCAAAGCGGTGTCGGCAAGTATCTGCTGGTCGGCAGGAGTCTTGGCAAAACCATTCATCTGTACCACGGGGTCAGAGAAAGATTCGTTGTTGAGGTAATTTTTATTCACGCTCCACATGTTGATGAGCGTAACGATGCCCACAACTCCTACGACCGTCCAGGCGGGAACACGCTTCTTCGTCCACAACCAAAGCATGAGGGTCACGCCAAGGCAAATCAAACCCGAGCGGAGTGCCGACGCTGAAAGAATGTCGTGGTGCATGCTCACGATGGCGCTCTTCAATCCGCTGGAAAGCGTTGCCGGGAAGCCCCACTTAGACATAGCGTTGAGCGTGTAAGCATCGTTTGCCGAAAGGCAGTCACCTGCTACGGCGGGGAAGAATGCTAAGAGCAAGCAAAGTCCTGTGGTGAGCGCTGTGGCTACTCCCATGCCCAAGCGTCCCTGCTTTGTGCCGAGCAATGTCTCGGGTTTGCGCAAGGCCTTCGCCAAGGCGAGTATCGCCAAGAGGGGGAAGGTAAATTCTGCTACTACGAGTGCCGAACTCACGGTGCGGAATTTGTTGTACAGCGGTAAGTAGTCGATGAAAAAGTCGGTCACGGGCATCAAGTTCTTACCC